>JBEGJP010000150.1:0-6075 GCA_041184525.1 Pseudomonadota bacterium
AACAGGAATCTTGCATTCCGGCTGCTGAGCCTCGGTGCTGGTCAAAAACCATGGAGAGGTGTTGTAAGCAGAACGCACCAGATAACAGTTCCACTGTCCCACTGTAATTCCCGCGTCTGAATAAAGAATGTCAGTTGTCGAGGTCGAAGAGGGACGATTGACAACCGCAATCGGAACACCGGTGAAGCCACTCATGTCTGCCTTCGCCGTTGAATCCGCCAGCACACGTGCTGTCGCTTTGGAAAGATCGGCATCCGCGTATCGAAAAATGGCGACACGATCCCAAAGCCCCGCAACATTCCCATTGATCGCCAGATTTGCCGAAGGCATTTGGCCGGGGATCTTGTCTACTGACAGACTCTTCAAACCGTCTCCCGAGGGGGCATCAGGTGAAACGACGGCAGAGAGTTCCGTGGAATCGCCCGACGCATAAACGGTCCCATCGGCACCGACATAAATGGCACGCACACGCGCGTAGTACCGTTTGAAGGCCTTGAGTTTTGTGCTGATCCCCTGAGCCACAATATCGGTGTTACTGAAAATGGTTTGCGAAAGAGTTTTGTTGCTGGACATGAAAGCCAGCGTCGACCAACTGCTGATTCCTGATGTCATAGAAGCCGCCAACTCGTAGCGTGTGAAAATTCCTCCTGCAGGAACCCACGTCGCCATGAGCTGCGAGAATCCGTTGACATTGGTGGGGATGTTTTGAAGCGTTGCCAACCCGCTGAACTGAGGTGCAGAGGCCGTGGGGGTCACACAGCGCACCATTTGATTTGAACTCATCACAAAATAGGGAGCGGAGGTGGGCCCTCCGCGAAAAGCGGCACGCACCAAAAAGCAGGTCTGAATATTTTCCGTCAGTTTTGTCGCACCTTGGTAGGTGACCTGAGTGATGGTGTTGAGCACTTCACGGACGTGCGTGTTGCTCGCTACTGTTTCACCTGCCGATATCACTCCGTCAGCCATCAAATTGTCGACCTCAGCGAGCACATCTGAGGGAGATGCACCCTCGTAACGCCACACCAAAAACCGATCGTACAACCCACCCACTTCCGGATTGGCATCCGGCTTCGTCCAACTGATCCGCACTTCACCCGGGTTGTCCAAAAACACCACGGGCTCCAAACCTCCGTGTTCGGGCGCTTTGGGGGTGGTCACACCCGTCTTCATCATGTTCTCGCCGGACGCGAAAATCTGACCGCTCGAGAGGTGCTTGTAGGTGGCGCGCACCTTGATGAAATACTCGGTGTACGGCATGAGCTGATCGATCGTGACCTGCGCAGTATCAATGCCGCCGTCGACATCAGTCCAAGGGCCGAAATCGTCCGGTGTTGTGCCAATGGCGTACTGATAAGAAGTGAAATTACCGGTGGCCGCCTTCCATTGGGCCGTAAGGGAAGTGAAGCCACCCACATTGACAGGAGTTTTGACGTTGGTGATGCCGGCAAATTCGGGAGGCTTGATCTGCACATCGACACATAATTTTTTCGTATTCAACGATGCAACAAAACCCTGTGCACCGCAAAACCCAGCTCTCACAACATAACAATAGCGCGTATTGGGTGCGATGTCGGTTGAGTCGTTGAACACACGACCTGTGAAGGCGGCCCCTCCGCCCTGACCGACACTCACCGGATTGTTCAGGTACGGAGGACTCTCAGGGCACGACTTGTTCGCATCCGGATTCAAACCCTGCAGCACTTGGGAATCGGCTGTTGCACCCGAAGCACGGAAGATAAAATAGCGGTCGAAGAGACCCGCATTATTGGGAGCATCCCAACGAACTTCAATTTGATCATCACCAATCTGCTTGGCGGACAAAATACCATCACCCGCAGGGGCCAAGGGTGTGGTCACGGCCTGAGCTATGACATCACCTCCCGAAAACAAAAGTAAGTTCAAATTAGGCATGCTGAACTTGGCACGCACACGTACGTAGTACGAGGTGTTCGGCTGCAGGTTGGTGAGGGTATAAGAGGTGGTGCTTTGAGTGGAGATGACTGCTTTGTTGCTATCCTGAAAAAAGCTTCCCGTGACGGCATCGCTGTAATAATCGTTGATGATAGACCAGCTCACCTCGTAGTTCGAAAAAGAGCCCTGTGCTTGATCCCACTCAACAGTCATTTGTGAAAAGCCAAGGGCACCTGTGCCCAACGTCACTTTACCCTTCACACCGGCGAAATTGGGGGCCTGCGGGATCGGAATGCCGCAGACAAAACCGCTCGCTGCGGGAATAGACCTGACATCAGACTTGGGAGAGTATCGCGTGCGGACGGTGAAGCAATAACGCACATTGTACGTCAATCCGGAAACGTATGCAGAAGTTGAAGCGGGGTCAATCACATCTTGGGCCGTAATACCATCCGAAGGACTGAGGGTGGTCGGAATTTGAAAGGTGTTTCCGCTGCCCAAATTTTTGTACAAAATCGTATAACCATCATAAACGCCGTCGCGGCTCGGGAGATCCCACTTCAATTCCATGGTGTCGACACCCGCCACTCCGCCCGCAGGGCTGACCGACTTCGCTCCGGCAAAGGTCGGCGCCTTTTCATCGTTTGTTGTGACCGTGCGGATCACGCGGTTCATTTCCTCACCCACAACTCGGCCTTCCAATTTGGCGAGGGCTCTCACAATAAAGCTGTAGGTTGTATTTTTTTGCAGTCCCGAAACGGAATATGTCGTCCCTACGGTGCTATCGATTTCGGTGCATCCGGGGACGTTTGCACTCGACCAAGAGGCCCTGCAACTGTCATAGTCAAAATTGAACTCCTCACCACGCGCAGAAGTGCCGGGCACTCGGAAAATTCTATAATGGGTTGCATTGGCAGCTTCAGACCAACTCAAATCGACACCCGACAAGCCGGCAACGCCATCCATCGTCTCGGCCTTCGTAAGTCCGGCAAACAAAGGCGATACGCCGGCAAGAGTGATGAGATTGACGGAGGCCGTGTTCGTTTCTTCGTTCCCGAAGGCGTCAGAGGCACGAACAATAAAGCTGTAAGACGTTGCTGCAGTCAGGTCCGTCACGAGATAAGAATTGGTCCAGAGCCCAGTGCTATCGCGTGCCGACACCGATGCAATGGCATTTGCAAGGTCATCTGTCTTATAGATCTTGAATTGGGCAATATCATCATTGGGGGTGTCAGACCAAAAGAGCTGTGCACCACTGCTGGTCACTGCGTAACCGGTGATGAGACCTGAAAAACTCGGAGGAATGACATCCTCCGTGTTGCGAATGGTTTCATTGCCATCCGTATTGGTAGCTTCATCCACCGATTTCACGACGTAAAAGTATTTCGCTCCCGTCGGCGGGGTCCGGATGAAACTCTGTGCGCCGTTGGTGATTTCCATGATGGGCACTGTCGAAACAATGTCGGAATAATTAGACGACAGCGATTCATAGATTCGGTACCGCATTCGGGACGTCACTGTTCTATTGTCGAGAGCAGCATCCCATGTGAGGGTGATCTTCGCTCCTGTCATCGTCGCAGTCTTGATTCCAAAAAACACAGGAGGAATGCGGTCGGGTGCGACCGACTTGACGATGGCGTTGGTGTCTTCCGCAAGACTCTTGTCGACGGCGCGCACCACGTAATGATTGTAGGCGGAAGGAACGAGTGCGTCATCAATGAACGAACTCACACCGGACAATGTCGTTCGGTAGGCTTTCCCCACCGACGTGATTTCCGCTGCGGTCACATTCGCCTGATCGGACACCAAGCGGTAGACAGAGTAGATGATATCTGACGAACCATCGCGATCATCCGTGGCAGCCAACCACGTGAGCGTGATTCCGTTGCTGCCTTCACTGAGTGTGTCTATTCCATTGAACACAGGCGGGGTGTTGGCCGGAGTGGCCAGTGTGCGGAGGTTTGTGTCACACCGGTTCTGACCATCGCAGGCACGGATGCCAAACAAATACGACTTGTTGCTGTCGGGCATCTGAAGTGTGAGCGTCGAAACACTGCCTGTGATGCTCTGCTTCAAATTCAACTCCGTCCCGCTGTTCGCCTGAAACAATTGAGAGCTGAGTTGAGTAGGGATTGGAAAGTTCGGATCCGCTCCGGAAGGTGTCGAAGAGGGAACCTCCATGTGATAAATCTTGTATGTGATTTGGTTCTGAGGTGTTCTGTCGTCGGTGGCAAGTGTCCAAGTGATGTTGGCACCCTTGATTCCCGAGATCGATATCGTCGACACACCATTGAACGATGGCGGCATATTTTCGCTGAGCGAAACTTCATCTTCTGTGTTCAGGGCTTCTATACCAAACTTATCCACCGGCCGAATGAGCCATGAATATTCAGCTTGGGAGTTGACACCCGATTGATCCAAAAATCGGGGAGCGACACTCGGGTCAATATTTCCGACCACATTGTTCGAGTTGTAATCGGTGTCAGAACGCTTGGGTGGCCATGGCCCCGTCCACTTCGGGAAGCGGTACACCTTGTAACTGATTTCACTGGGCAAACTGCGGTCGTCTGTGGCAACGTTCCAGCGAATTTCCACCGATTTCCCGTCGACAATTGAAATTTGCGAGATGGTTCCGGGCGAAGGCGGCTGGTTTGCACTGATGCTCACGACGGGACTATTCGGACCTTCTGCCAGATCGGAATCTATGGCTCTCACGATATAGGAATAGCCATTGGTTCCGCTCGCATCGCAGTCCAAAAATGTCCTGACACCACTGGTCGTCTCATCGAGTGCGCGCGAGAAATTGAAACTGCTCACACTCGCATTGCCGGAGCGAAAGATCCGATACGACATTTGCGATGCAGGCGTGCTGTCATCAGTGGCAGCCAACCACGACACCCTCATACAATTCTGTGTTTTGTCCCATTGCACGGTCGGAGCCACAGTCACAAGCGGAGGTGCGTTCGCAGGAAGGAGAACCTCATTGGTGTTTGTATCTTCGAACCCTTGTTCATCCACGGCACGCACGACATAGTAATAGGCATAGTTGGTGTTGACGCTGACGTCCGTGTAAGAAAGCAGCCCACCCGACAGTTGAAAAAGCGGCGAACGAAAATTGAACGAACCCGCCTCGTCGCGCCGGTAAACACGATACACGATGGAACTCGTGGGAGTTTCATCATCCTCGGCAGGTTCCCAGCGAAGCTCACCTTTGCTCCGCATCAATGTGGCGGTTTTGAGTCCCATGAACACAGGAGGTGTTTCGCCCGTGTTGACGGTCAACACTTTCGAATTGGACTCGCGATTGCCTTCGGCATCGATCGCATTGACGCGATAATAGTAAACCAAATTGCGTTCTGCTGAGGTGTCTTCATACTGCACAATGCCGTTGGTCTTGCCGATCGGAACACTCGGAAATGAACCGAGGGTCTGAGAGCGAAATATCTCGTAAACCATTCCCTGTGAAGGCGTTTGATCGTCGCTCGCCGGATCCCAAGCCAGCTGCACCTTCACTGCTGTTGCGCTTCGCTTTGTCACACCCGAACGCAATCCAGAAAAAACAGGAGGAACAAGATCGAGAGGAAGAATTTTTTGCGTCAGATTGAGATCGCTGTTGCCCTGTTCGTCGTAAGCACGAACAAGGTAATAATAAATGGCTCCTTTGGAGATGGTGGTGTCCGTATAACTCAACTGTCCCGGCTTTGTCGTTGCTATGGGCTGCGAAAGATCAAAACCAAAAGACGACTGTGCGCGGAAAACCTTATAGTAAAGTCTCGAGTCACGCGTCAATTTATCTTTGGCCGAGTCCCAACTCAGGACCACATTGACGCCCGCGCTCAAACCGAGCGTCGTTGTCACTGCGGATAAGAGTGTGTCCACCTTGACTGCGGAAATCGCTTTTATTCCGGCAAAAACCGGCGGCTCAAGATCTGAGGTCATCATTTTCTGACGGTTGAAGTCTTCCTCGCTGAGACAAACTTCTTTGGCGTTCGAGTCAACATTGAAGAACAGAGGATGACGCACGCGGATCCGATAACAGCGCGGGAACTTGTCTTCTACGACATCATCAATCGCAACCGATGCACTCATAATGGTATTGATGGGGTCGTCCGGGTACTCGTCTCCAGTGTTGGGAAGCTTGCGGTAGACTTCATACACTGCCCC
>JBEGJP010000151.1:0-14081 GCA_041184525.1 Pseudomonadota bacterium
CGAACTGATGACTTAAAAAAGTCTCGATGCTTGACCAAGCACCGAGACTTTTTTCTTTCCTCAACCGTTTTTCTAACGGTGATCCCAATGCCTTCCTCTCTACCCTCCCCAGACGTTTTGCGACATTTACGACAAAGTCGTCGCGTTTGGCGCATCACGCAACCCAAGAGACCTCGGAAAGCACTTGCAGGTCTTCTTATTTGGATTCCTCAAGCTGATAGTCGGCCATGAATGCGTGACTTGCCAATCCCGGAAGGAGTATCAACCGAAGTTTCTTTGAATCCTTGTCCGTGAATCCAATGCAAGCGCGCGCCTGCCTGTTCGTTTCCTCGGAAACCTTCACCGTCACTAGCATCATGTTGTTCAGCTTCTTGCATTCCCGTTGTGCCGCGAATGAATTCGTATCAACCCCGAGAAAGCCAAGATTAGAAGGAAGGTTTTCCGAAGGTTTACGGTTGGCCTCAAGGGACGCAGACACTTTTACACTGGACTTGACCAGTGGCTGATCTGGCTTCTCTTGCAGCTGAGTCTCACATTTACTCAGGTCGACAGCAGTTGTTACAAAGCTGGCTCCCACAGCCAGTCCACGGTCAATCAACAATCCTCTTGTCGTAGACTCTGCTGGGGTGAAACGAGTGACGATTTCACGGCAGCGCGATTGACCAGTCAACGATCCCTCGCCGTTTTCGCTGATGTCCACCGTGAGTTTCATCAGCTCTTCGTCGATAAATGGAGGACTGAGCCTGACACCGCGTTCGTCATTATGGACTGATGTATAGCCAATGATTTCGGTTGCTTTGAAAGTACCCTTGATTGGCCGAACGGCTTCACCCTTCTTGCTGGAGAGATCAGTCTCTCCGGTTGGGTGGGTGGGAGTGCACGCAGCCGCGATGAAGACAGAGAGAGGAAGAACACGCGAAATTTTCATGGGAGACCTCCTGCATCAAACGTTTCCGCAGGCTCATCAGCAAATCCCATGCCCAACATAAGTTTCCGTATCTGCGGGAGAAAGTCACGCGCGATTGCGTGCAATGTTTTTACACTCAACGGCAAGGTTCCTTTCAGACAAGCCTCCCGACAAGATTCGACCCAATCAAAACAAATTGGAATTTGAGTGTTCAAGAACATTGATGGGTGCGCCGATAACCTCATCGAGGGGTAGGTTCGGGAGGACTCATGAGGCAGCCATCGATGTGGATTTTCGTCTTTTTGATGCCACTCTTTCTTGCCTCGGCCTGCGGTGCCCCAAACAACGAAAACCTCTTGACCGACAGCGACGGTGATGGTCCCCAAACCGACGATGCGCTGAATCTTGGAGAGACTGGCGGTCAGCCATCTTCATACATGCGAGACAGCAACAACAACGTTCCTGTTTTTTCCCATGAATATAACGACAATGCCATCGGCTTTAATTTTTACGCACCCGGGCTGTCTGATGGATACGTTTCGCAGGGCATCAGTTTTGTGAAGGGGTCGAATAAAAGCGATGACAAGGTTCTCGTGGGAACCTACTACCCCGACAATTCATCAGGCACCCAGCCCCATTGTAAATTGTTTGTGATGAACGCCAGCAACGGGCGCGTGATTTCTTCCAGAAAAATTGAAGATGGATGTCGTCATGCCGGTGGCGTCGCCGTTAACGATGGAAATGTTTTCGTTTCAGACACCAAGAAGCTTTTCAAATTGACGATCAATTCTCAGGGTGAGCTCGGAAAGAACGTTCAAAGGATCAATTTCGAATCGAAAAACGGCGGACCAATGATTTCAGGATCATTTGCATCATTTGACCGATCCGGAAACCTTTGGCTTGGTGAGTGGGAAGAAAATAGCCCATCTTTCCTTCGGAGGATTGGCAAAGATGCTCTCCAAAAAGGTGAAGCCTTGGGCATTGACGATGTTGAGCAAACAGTCTCACTGCCGCGTGGTTCACAGGGTGTCACTTTTGTGGGAGATTCGAATCAGATGTGGGTTTCCGCGAGCAACAGCCGATTTGGCTGTCTTTATAAAATGAGTTATCCGTCTAACAAATCCAGTTCACCGGCAAACATCCTCCAGACGTATCGGGCACCTCGGGGCATTGAGGATCTTGAATTCGGCAGAGGCAACAGCATCTGGTCGGTCTCGGAATCAGGCTCACTAACATACATGAATTGGCTGAACGGAAGTGCTCGGGAAGCCAATCAACGTGTTTTTTTTCCTCTTGTTTTCAATATCTCACTTGCTGGTTTGACGGACATTTCAAAACAGCCTCTCGACCCAAACATTGGAAGCACACCGTCTTGTGAATTGCCTTCAAATTCGGTTTCACAAAGGAGTTCAAGCCCAAACACTCCGGTTGCGGCTTGTGTGATACGTGGAAAGAAGGGTGAGGGGAAATGGCTTTTTCCAACCGATTCCAAAAAAACTAAAAATGTCAGCGAAGAGAAGTGTCAGAAAGAATGCAACGCGCGTCACAAAAGCAACCCCAACCGTCGATGTCGATGGGGTACGCGCACCCTTCCTAACCGCAACAAGTGACGTCTCGATTTTTTTGCGATGGATCGTTTTTATGAACGGCGAGAGTTCAAAGCCAATCAGGTTGTCGTTAAGTATCTGAAAATAATTTGTCGTAGTCTTTCGCGGCATCCCATTGTCATATGTTACCACACCGTCATTTAGAGCGCATTATTTTGCAACCCAAGCAGCATCTGCATGGCCGTCCTTCATACTCATCTCATCAGCAGCAAAAAGCTTTTCCAATTCCTCACGAGCTGCCCGCGCACCAACCACATATTCACTTCTCTGTTTGTAAACCCGATGCAAATCGTGGAGTACGGTGTTGTCGTATCGATGAAATATTTTCGCATTCTTGTGCGCTGCATGAGGATGGAATCCAAGCGAAACAAGAATCCTCTCACCCAAAGACAGTGCAGCATTGAATGTTTCGCGTTCGAAATCATCCACCCCGATGTCTTTCAACTGGTAAGCATGAATCATGTCAAACGCGCGTGCTACGATGCGCACATTCGGATAATGCTTCCTGACCGATTCGGCAGCACGAAGGCATCCCTCACGATCGTCGAGAGCTAGAACCAAAACCTTAGCTTGCGCAACACCCGCAGATTCGAGAAGTGAAAGCTCCGTTGCATCCCCGTAGTACACCTTGAACCCAAAAGGACGAACAAGTTCCAACAGGTCGGGACTGTAATCGATGATCGTCGGAGATATTCCTTGAGTGTGAAGCAATCGCGCAACGATTTGGCCGAATCGTCCCATACCAGCTATGATCACGGGATGATCGTGAGGATCAATTTTGTCCGCCTGTTTTTTGTTATCAACGATATCGCGCTTTAAGTACTTCTCCATTCCCTTGAGTAGGAAAGGAGTCGTGAACATTGAAAGAGCAACTATGAGTGTGAGCTCAGATGCCTGCTCCTCTGTCAATGCACCAAAGCCTCGTGCCGCCGAAAAAAGGACAAACGCAAACTCTCCTCCTTGTGACAAGAGAACTGAAAAAAGCCACGCATTTCTGCTTTCGTGTTTGAACAGATGGGCAGACAGTTTCAGTAAAATAATTTTGCAGACCAAGAGCAAACCGACAACACCAAGAATTTTCATTGGCGACATTGCCAAAATTGAAAATTGCATTGAGCTCCCGACAGCAGTGAAGAAGATTCCAAGCAGCAAACCCTTGAAAGGCTCAATGTTGCTCTCCAGCTCATGGCGATACTCGCAGTCGGCAAGTACGACGCCTGCGAGAAAGGTTCCCAAAGCCATCGACAAACCAATGCTGTCCATCAAAAGAGCAATGCCAACAACTATGAACAGAGAGGTTGCGGTGAAAATTTCCTTTTGACGCGTTTTTGCAATCCAGCGGAACAGAGGCTTCACAACGGTGCGACTCGCAACAAAAAGACCAACGACAATCCCAATCGCTAGCAGGGTGCGCATCATGGGAGTCATTGGTTGGCCTTCAATCGCGCTTGCAGATGCCGTACCAAGAAGCGGAAGCACCGCGAGAATGGGGATGACTGCAAGGTCCTGATAAAGCAAAACTGCGAAGGAGTCTTTTCCCACTGTGGTCTGCGTAAGCCCCCGCTCCGCAAGAATCTGCAGAACGATGGCCGTAGAGCTCATTGCGAAGCCTAGCCCTGCAACAAGAGCTCCTGAAGCGTTCCAACCCAACAGGAGCATGCATCCGGCAATTGCTAACGAACAAGAAACAACCTGCACAGTGCCTAGGCCAAAAATGCTCCCACGCATTGCCCACAAGCGACGAGGTTCAAGCTCGAGCCCGACCAAAAAGAGCAACATCACTACGCCGAACTCGGCAACGTGCATCACGTCGTTTGAATTGGCGAGAAGCTTCAAACCGAAGGGTCCAATCAATGCACCCGCAACAAGATACCCGAGCACGCTGCCAAGTCCCAAACGCTTGGCCACAGGAACACTCATCACACCAGCTGCAAGCAAGGATGCCAATGTTCCCAAAAGTCCTTGTCCGCTCATGGAAGTTCTCCCGATTCCAAATAATGACTCAGTCGATCTGTGTATTGCTGACACGCGGTTGCAATTTGGGAATCTGTCAGGGCACGTGCGCCATGCACGACCATTGGATTTGCATATTTCATGCCGCAAAGATGGGCGGTCTGGTCGAATGGTGAAAAGAAAGTCTTGATATCAAAACGATTCGAACCAGTGGATGTGTATGCCTCTTGAGATCCACCTGCAGAAACAGCACTCAAGAGAATTTTTCCTTGCAGCTTGTTTCCATCGCTTCCATAGGCCCAACCATATTCCAGAACTTCATCTATCCAGAGTTTCAACAGGGGCGGGCATGAATACCAGTAAACTGGATGCTGAAATACGACCAAAGTGTGCTCTTCAAGCAGAAGTTGTTCCCTTTTTACATCGACCAAGAAATCGGGATACAGACCGTACATGTCACGAAATGTGACGTGTTTCAGTTTCTTCGCAGCATCAGCAAGCGCATTTCCTACCCGAGAGGTTTTTTGGGCAGGATGAAAATACAACACCAGCACCTTTCGTTCCGCAGCCATTGGAGAGCTCCATGTTTGAATCTCCAATGAGCATAGCAGCCGGATGGATTGTATTGAAAAAGAACCTTCACTCAGGGGTCAAAATCACGTTGTCATGAGCCTAACGAAAAAAGGTGCAATTCAAGGAAGAAAGTCTTCGAATGCAAACGGGAAGGCCACATTGACTCCAGTGCCTCCTCCATCGGGTGTCGTCCAGAACGTCGACTGACGGAGACGTCCATTGACAAGCCGTTGTTTAGCCATGGCAGCCCCAAGCGCCTTTCGGGAAACATCGTCAAGAGGATAATTCATTTCGGCATTGGCATATTGTTTGGCAAGACCCAGAGATGGCAACGTGGCGTCGGCATCATCGAAAACCCGTTGCGTGAGAATGTCGTAGGTTGAATTGACTGGCTTAATATAATTCGACCAATCGATGCGCGTTGGCATTGGAAGGAGGTTGTCCTTCATAAAACGAAGCGAACGATAGACCCAGTACATGGAACGGTGCTTCGTGAGCACGGGATATGTGCTGTCAACAAAGCTCTCGTCTAGGATATTCGATTCAGTTGTATCAACGAGGTAGTAGAGCGAAGGATTGAGCCCCTTTGAAGACGCGTAAGTGACAAACCCCGGATAGAATGTTTTTAAAAACCAGTCCTGATTTGCTTTTGCTCCTATCATAACTTCACCATCCATGTAGATGGTGCTAATGACGCTCTTCCCATCGGGTCGTTTGACAGCGGCCACCGCATCGACGACCGACGTATAGGTGGCCTTCCAACGATCGCTGAATTCCGTCACGGTGAGATTCTCTCGCCCGAGTGTGGTAGACAGAGAACCATAAGAGATGTCCGCTGCCCAAAGCCGCAACAACGTCAGATCAAGTTCAAGAAGGTGGCCGTCGGCAGCCACCGTACTGGCGACATCCTGAGCATATTGGGTGAGATTGGCAAGTTCAAATGGCGCGGGCGGAAAATGCCATTTCCATTTTTCATTCATGACCCCTGAACTCGATTTTTCAGTCGCCACCAACCACAATCGGGTGGAAATGATTGTCGCTCCGCGATCGGCCATGCTCTTCAGCTGCGATTGCACCAGCGTTCTTACAGCCGGATCCTGATAGCTCTCCATGAATGAGGTTGCATCAAAATTTGTTCCGGTGGAATGATAATCGACTCCAACCTTATACTCGAAGCCGCTCACCTTCACTTGTGCCAAGAGCTTGGAGCGGGTGGTGTCAGAGTAAAGCCTGAAGTCGTAGCTTTTATCGATTTGAATCCACGTGGCATCGGTCCCGCTGGACGAAGCACCCTGAGCGAAAATTGATTCTGTTGTGGCGCCATCCATGAGCACATACACCGCTGCATTCGGAACAGAATTCGTGGACCACGAAATTTTTGTTGTTCCAGTTGATCCGCGTTTGATGGCAACATTGGACGGCGAAGCAGCGATTGTACCTGATCCTGTAGACAGTGAAGGAGTAGGAGTGGGTGTTGGGGTCGACGCAACACCAGTGACGTTGACCGATGAAAGCAAATTGCTCTTCGACGTTCCCTCATAGAGTTTGAAAGTATAGACGAGCCCCGCTTGAATCCACGGTGCCGATGTCCCCGTACTTGACAGACCTGAAGCAAAAAGATTCTCAGAACCTCCCCCGACAGAAACATAAACCTGCGCCGCGGTTGCTCTGCTTGTCGACCAAGAGATCGTGGTTGTTCCCAAACCAGAGCTCGGGACTGACACGGTCGTTGGGCTCGCACTGATTTTTCCGGTCGCGGTCTTCGACAAACTCAGTTCAGACTCTCCGAGCGTCGGCACCTCGGCACCATTTTTTCCGGAGTCTGAAGGATTGTTCATGTTGCTGCTGCAGGCACACAGAAAAATGACCAACCACGAAAACAGGCTCAAACGCTTCTTCGTGAACATCTTTGAGCTCCTCAACTGATTTGAGTGTGTATCGTCACTCCGGCAAATTAGGGTGAATTTTTAATTTTAATCCCATTTATCGTACTGTTTTTATTGGGTTTTATATAGAAAAACGGACTCATTTCCCGGAAACTCAGAGCCCGTGGGCTTGGAAGCTCTTAATGAGTCTCCGGACTCTGCCGATAGATGGCCAGTAATTCTTGAAATTGGATGGCAAGCCTATGTTCGACATGAGATTTTTCCCTTCGCCGCGGCTTTGGGTACTCCGTTCACTGTCCGTTTTAGCTTTTGCTGGCCTAGGCCCGATTACTGGCTGCAAGAGGGGAGATACGCCCTCGGATGCTCAGTCAGGTCCCAGAGCGGCCGCGCAAGTCAGCATTCTTGGAACGTGGCAAGATGAAGACCAACTTCTGCTGATTGATTCCAACAACAGAAATCTCGATCCCATCGTTGGATTCAATTTGAATGCAAAAGAGGAAGTGGAAAAAGCCGCTGCGGCAAATCAGATCAAAATTTCCTCTTGGATGACATTAAAAGTCAAACGCATCTTCACAAAAAACAGTTACAAAATGGAAGCGAATTGTACGACCATGGGTGGCGAGACAACCGACCTGTCGGTTTCGGTGCCGATAGTCCTGAACGAAAAGACGTTCAGCTTCGAACTCACGGGCGACGAAATGAGTCATCAGGCCCGCTTGGGGGAGTTCGACTGTGTGGCATCGATTGCAGGCCACACGACACGAAAATACGCCGTTTCAGCAGATGGTCAGCAACTGACCTTGATATTGGGAGCCGCGCCCGAAGACAAAATTCCCCTGCGACGGGTGGCGTTCGGGACAAGTCCGGATGATGCTTCGGCACAGAACTCCAAAAGCAATTCCAACGCCTCTGAGGGAATCACGAGTGTCAGTTTAACGCCGAACCAGCAAACCTACATCAAAAAAAATCCGGCGATCAGTGTCACGGGAAGTCAGGGTCTGAAGGATGGAACTGACTATTGCAAGGTCGACTCGGTATTCAAGGTGGCCTGTATTCGCGATTATTCTGCCAATGAATATTACGTGTCGGGAGCAACTGCGTGCAGCGGACTCACTTCAGGCTATCTCTACAAACCTCATTTCTCCTATCAAGGGCCTTTTGCGCAAAGATGTCCTTAAGATAGTCAGGCGTGATCTTCGATTTCCCCTCCTCAACGCTGCGAGCTCAGAGGATTTTATGTCGGGGAATATCTAAACAATCCGAAAGACCTCAAGATACTGATTTCTGTATGTATTTTTAACCTCACCCATGCCACCCAGCCAATCAAAATTGCTCAACTTTTGTTGCATTTTTTATCTTGAAACGTTCAGAATACATCGCTATCGCCAATCGAAGGAGGGCTGTTCCATGCAGCGGCGAGAAATAAAACTCTTTGTGATCGCCATTACTTTTTTCGGATTACTCATTCAGAAATTCGCCAGCGCTCAATCGCAAAGCTCAGCATCTGAGTTGATAGAAACACAAGAGATTCAGGAAGATTCTCAGCTGTACGTGAAGAGCATCTCATCACTCGGTTCTGCGGCACTTTCTGTGGTTGATTTGGGTCTTAAGGATTTCAACGAAGGGACCCTCCCTCATCAGGCCAAAGACCTCCGCAAGCAAATCGTCCGCCTGCGGGACATCATGGATGTTTTCTCACACAATTTTTCGCACGAAATGGAACTTTGGAATGACATCCGCGACGGACTCGATGATGGCTACACCGTCGTCGGAGAATTCAAGGATCTGTTCGATACCAATTCTGACGCAATTGAACTCCTGCAATCTGGCAAGGAACCGAAATACAAAGACGAGAAGAAAATCAAAGAAAGACGAAGCAAAGTTCTAAAATGGAAACGAAGCTTCTTTGCCGAAGGTGGCCTTTCAGAGAAGATCTTGTTTGCTTATCTGGACATTCGCCCTCTCAACTCAACAAATGTCGCGAACTCAAAGAAATACTCTGATTTCTTTTGGGGTGGCGTCAGTGCGATTCCCTCACCGCTGAACACTCCGGCCGAGAACGCACGCGTGCTTGTGGATGCACAATCTGAATGGGCACGAGAGGAGCATCAGGCGGTCCTCGAAATCAAGGATCCCTCGACTGTGGAGAACGAAATCATTTTCCACGACCACAGGAAGCGTCTTCGCACGATCAGCAAAGTTTGCACTGTGGCGAACGCCCTCACAGAAAACACATGTCACACTCCTGCGGTTAAGGAAATCGAAAAATTGGTGGTTGAGTTTGGTGAAATTGAGGACCTCATTGTCACCGGACGCCATTTTGAAGAAGATGGAAAAAAGTCGAAGGCAAAAGATGCTTACGAGGATGCTCGGAAAAGATTCAAGATTCTGAAGAAGAAATTCGACGGCCGAGATATGCTCATGCCTCTTTTTACGCTGTGATGAAAAAATCATCACAGCGTAAAAAGAGGCTCTCGGCATGACCAATCTCCCTTGGGGAAGTCAGTCTCAAGCTCGTTCATCTGGTATGCCCTAAACCGAAAACTTTTGACTTCTGCCATCGCTCGGAACAACGCACACCACTGTGCTCACCGGCTTGCTCTCTCCTCCATCGGGCCAATGGCTTGTGAATCCAATTCCATCTTTCGAAAAAGAACCTTCCCCCGGATGTTGGACGCTCAGCAGCAACCCTGAACCATCTGGCAAGAATGTGGGACCCGTGAGTTCTGCATCGCGCGGCGATTGGATGAAATGCCGGGCAAAAACGCTACCAGCCTCATCGGTTTCAAGACGAAACATTGAATTCCTTTCAAAGGCACTCAGTGCTCCTTTACCCATCGCAGTTGCACTCATGTCTGTGCACGCCCACAGGGTATTCTTCGGACCGAAGGTGAGGTTGTCTGGGCAAGACATGCCCGAACGTGTTCCGCCAGCTGCAAAAGTCTCGAAGGAAAATTTAGTTGATGCCGCATCAGCATCTTTCTCTCGAAGCAAATTCACAGAACCGTAAACATCACCCGCGTCGGCGTTGTTGGTCAGCGCGAAATACACATCTCCGTTGGAAGGATCGACCTTGATATCCTCTGGCCTGTTGAGTCGTGTTCCGCCTGCAATCTTTGCGGCTTCGCGTGTATGAATCAAAATATTGGTCAGATTTTTGAAACGCTCGTCCTTTGCCAGCAGCGGATTCTCCGGACTCAAGAGTATCCACTCACCCTTGCTGAAATTGGCTACAAACAGATCACCATCCAACAAAAGATCGGCATCTTTGCTCTCGTCGCCGGTGACCTTTCCCTTGGAGACAAATTTATAAATACATTGACCCTTGGCATCGTCACCAAGGTAGACAACCACACGGCCATCTTTTGAACGTGTCACCGTCGCTCCTTCATGAGCAAAACGTCCAAGTGCTGTGAGCTTGCGTGCACTCTTTGTCAACGGATTCACCTCGACAACCCAACCGTAGTCCTCCTCGGAGCGAGGATAATGTGCTCCCCATCCGTAATACGCATGAAAAGTACCCTCGTTTTCCTTAAAATAGACGTCAAAATTCTCCTCAGCGGTGAGAATTGTACCCCAAGTCGTGAAACCTCCTGAGCAGTTTGCAAGCGTGCCCAAAACGGTCCTGCCACCCGCAGGTCCCACCATCGGAATGGGTGTGTTTGCGTCGAGGCGAAATGCGAGCTGCGAATCGGACTTCAACTGCCAACGCTTGCTTCCGTCGGAGTGTTTGACACTTTTCAATTCAACAAAACTGCCACCTACAAGCTTCATCTCAGCATCGATTTGCTCTTTATTCTTTTCGCTCGCCTTCAAATTCTTCCCGTAGAGAACGTTGTCGAGCAAATACTCGTGGTTGACCCACAGAAAAGCTTGTTCTGGGTTCTTACTCGGCATGAAGTGGAGGTAATCGCAGCAGTCGCCAGCTCTGTCACCTTGTGCGTTTATCACGTCTCCGGCTCTAAGAATTGAATACCACGTGAACCCCTCTGCCAAAGACAGCTCATCTCGGTCCGAATATGGCAGAGGTTTAAAAGCCCCTTTTCTGCGTGGATCGCCTGCTCCCATTTTCAATTTTTTGAGTGGTGCGATGTCGTTCTTGTGAAGCAATGAAGAGTCAGTTCGAGGGAGTCCGGCACCCCACGCCTCAGATCGTTCAAATGCCGAAGCGAAGGTGGCCAAGAAACCTGTTGCGATGAAATTTCGTCTGTTGAGCGACATATGTTCAGATCTCCTGTTATTCACGTCTCACCTAGTGCATGACGAATCCACGTCGCGATGTGAATCAACAATTGTGATGGAATTGTGAGGTTTTTATGAAAATTTCGCAGAATCTGCAGAGCGGAGACAGTCCACCTTTGCGACTGCTCCCATCATATGCTAGCAGATTCAGCAAACCATTGCTTCACAGGGAATTTTAAATGCTCAACTTCCAATCGAAATCAATGTCCAGAGTGATTTTATTGAGTCTGGCATCAACGGCTCTGGGCAGCGAGATGAACACCAACTCCCATTCAGAAACCTCAGAGGCACTGAAAGAATCCTTTAACTTGGAAAAGGGGACGTTCACGGTTGAAACAAAATGGACGACCGTCCAACAGACTTCAAGCGAAACTGACGTGCTCTATGGAAAAGTGAGCTTTCGAGCAAAACCCTCTTCTGCAAATACCACCTGCCCCAATGTCAGTTTCATCCAAACTGCACGCATTTTGGACAACAAGGGCAACGACTACCAGTGGCCCTCCGGACAGTCCGTGCGCAATCGGCTGCGCACGAAGACCGGAATGCAAGGAGTAGAACACGGATATTTCATCGACCACGATGCAATGCTCTGCGGCCAAGAAAGCGAAAGGTGCTCACCGTTTTTCCGTGACCATTGGCCCAACACCGATGTAGGATCGCAAGATGGTTTGCTCACGGATAAAAAGTCCAAAGCCGCAATTTTGATCGATTTCCCATACGGGTGGGAATCAATCACCTCTGCGGAACTTGAAACATGTGCCGTGTGCCGAGAGACGAATGTGAACTTCGGCTGCGTGACTTGGGGCGGAACTTGGCCTCTGACAGGTGAGCGCTCCTTACATCCCATCACCTCAGCAGAAGAACCATCGGCAACGTTTTCGAAGGCCCTGTCATTGTTCAACGCGCACTATAACAAATAAAGACGATTTGAATATTTTTCTTCGTTGCGTAAGATCAAGCTACGATTCGCACATGCAAATATTCAAACCTTTTTTACAAATTCCGATTTCAGCTTCATTCCTCCGAAACCATCAATTTTGCAGTCGATGTTGTGATCGCCCCGGACCAATCGGATCCCTTTCACTTTCGTTCCCACTTTCACAACCAGCGAAGAGCCCTTGACCTTGAGATCCTTGATGAGAGTCACCGAATCGCCATCGGCCAAAATCGTTCCGTAGGCATCACGGACAACATCATCCTCTGCAGAAGGATTCTCTGTGGCCAAAGCAGCCCATTCGTGCGCGCACTCAGGACACACCAAGAGCTCACCATCTTCATAGACGAACTGAGAACGACATTGCGGGCACGGGGGCAAACTCATCAGAAATGACCTCACTGAAAAGGTTACAATTCACTGACGATATCAGGGCAGGAGACAAAAGCCACGCCGAACGAAGCAATTCCCCGGGTCCGGGGGTGGCGCTCATTCAGACAAAAACGGGGTCATTTTCCAGACTCAATTTTCTCACCGTTTGAATACCGCCCGTGAAATCGGAACCAGTCTTCGGCTGACAGAGCATCGGGTAGTACTTTTTTGAATTCCTGTGGAGTCCCACGCGGTCCTTTTTGAATCTCGTAATAGAGAAACATATGGTGAAGATCACTGAGAAACAGACGGCGCAGAAAGAGAGGCATCGCTAACTTTGCTTTCACGGGCAAGCCGCTGACTTTCGCCAAGGCATCTGCGACCGCATTCAAATCTCCCTGCCAACCAATCACATCGAGAGATTTGGTGAGCCATTCGGTTGGGTTCTTGAATTGGATCGCTGCAGCGCGACCAATGTCATAGGTGGCGCAGTATTTACAATCTTGGAGCGATAAAAATTTCACCACTCCCTTCTTCAAAGGATTCCAGTTCGTCGGATCGTCAAAATTTTCAAAGAAGGCACACGGCCGCAGGATGGAAAATGGGACACCTGATTCGCGCAGATATTTTTCAAGCCTGACCTTAGCTTTAAGGTGTGTTACCTTTTCATCAAAAAACTCAGCATCAGCAACGCTCATGAAGACCAAATGCTCGACACCTGCCGCCTTGGCTGCATCTATTGCGTTCCGGCCTTGCTGAAATTCAACTTCAGCATCTTTCTTTGCGGCTGCAAAATAATCAGTGATGACGAACACCTTTTTAGCGCCACTCTCGCGAAAGGCCCGATCGAGATCGGCTCGAACAGTGTAATTGGCCACCACAGCCCGCACTCCCTGACTCGTCAGAGAATTTTGTTGTGAACGCGTGGTTCCGAAGACATCAAAACCGGCCTCGCGCAACGCTCGAGACACATTGCGACCGACCTTGCCGGTTGAATTGAGAACGAGAACTTTCTCTGCTGACATAAAATGACCTTTCTTTGCGTATTTGAATGAGGAAAGGCGTGAAGTGAACACCCCGAGTCAGTTTACGTCGTGCGCCGATTGGGATAAAGACGCTCAAACGGGATTGATTGCTCCATTGGTGGGATAATGAAGCATGGAAATATTTAAGAATATGCACCTCTTTGTTGAGGTCGCTAAAGCAAGAAGTTTTAGACGTGCTGCAGACTCATTGGGTATCCCCAATTCAACCGTATCGCGTCGGATTGCAGATCTTGAACGTGATGTCGGCTTGCGACTCTTCAATCGCAGCACACGCAGGGTGGAACTCACTGAGGGAGGCCGTCTGTATTTTGAGAACTGCCGACGTATCATTGAAGAAGCCGAACTCGTACGCGTGCTGCCCGACTGAAAGCCACCCTGTGTTCAGGCGTTTGCCCTCACAACCACTCGACTCCTTCCTGCAAAAGTGCGACTTTTCCTCGATTTCTTAGAGGAAAATCTAAACTCTAAGGCTTGCTCTTGAGCTTTGCCTTACCTTGTCCCTTGGCCAAAGCCTCAACAAACTTTGGCTCCAAAATGTTATTCAGGTTGACACTGCGGCTG
>JBEGJP010000152.1:0-16803 GCA_041184525.1 Pseudomonadota bacterium
GTGACTTCGATCTTGCCGAGGATGTCGTTCGTGAAGCCCATAGCGCCCGTTCCGTCCTGAGCAAGAGTAGCATCCACGGTGTAGTTGCCGAACTTGAAGCCAAGACCCATCGTAGGCGAAGCAACGCCACGCATCCAGTGCGATGATGTCGTTGTCATAGTTTCAGACTTACCCTTTTGTCCCGCCAGTTCATAGGATGTGGCTTCCATTTTGCGTGAACCCCACAAGCTTGCCTGCACACCCGCACGCAGCGTTGCCCAAGAAGCTGCAGCAACTTCCGCACCCAAAGCGCCGGAGACTTGCATGTCGGTGTCGACAAGCTTGTCTTTTGAATCGTTGGTCGTGTCTGTTTGATAAGCAAACCATGACCTGCTCAGCAGCTTCACGTTCTCAACCACAGGGTAGGAACGCTCAGTGCCAATCGCCAATGCTCTCGACTGTTCAGCATCCTTTGCATCGTAGGTGCTGCCGCCTGTTTTCGCATCGTTGAGGTCCCAGAGCTTGAGGCCTGAATTTTGTTGTCCGTACTGAAGGAACCATTGCGTGTTGCCTTGGATGTAACGTGTGGCCAGCTCGTATCCCTGTGTGCTTTGCGCCGACACGCCATCTTCCATGTACTTGGTTGCTTTGTCGGCAGTTGCAGGATTGCCGTCATGCTCTGCACGACTTGTGGCCTGTTTCCAATCGCCCTTGCCCCAAGCCAAAGCTGCTTCGATATCACCCATGACCACGCCCGCGCGCACTTTTGCTGCCGAGTAGGTCGGCGAGAGGGCAGTGCCCAAAACCTTGCCTGTCGTGTCAGTGATGGGAAGCTCAACATTGGTTCTGATGTTTTGGTAGCCCAAGCGCACGCCCCACTTCATGTCGCCGGCAACGCCGCCGAGCGTGAGTGCCATAGGCATCCCTGCCTTTGAAGCCTGAGACGCAGCAATAGCGAGATTGTTTGTGGAGACTGAAGCAAAAGTGGCTGGAGCATCTTTGGAGTTGAAACTTCCGCTCACCACAGGAAGCTCATTTTCAGCATTCACCTGAATACCGAGTCCAAAACCGGCAGCCTTCGTCAGGACCTGCAAACCGCCTTCCTTACCGAGCCGCACGAAACTCTTACCGCCCTCCACATTCACATGGGCAGGGTTCTCATTGAAGATATCGAAAACGTCGCCCGTCACTCCCGAGAGCGAATCGGTTGCTGTCGAGGCAAAAGAAAGGCTTGGAGCAAGAAGTGAAACGAACAAAATACGTTTATGCAACATGTACCATTCTCCTTGTGGGTGGGTTGCTCTCAAATGTTATCATGACAATTTGAAGCGACCAAACAATCGTGAGAATGAATTCACCGAACACTTCCACAAGAAAGGGGTGACCCATGACAAAGATCACGAAACTCCCGAGCCGCTGCTGTGTTTTTGTTTTTCTCCTGACTGCACCGGCAGCATTCGCGAACGAAGGCAGCAAGGCGCCATTCGAGTTCCACACTTATGGGCGATTGGGCATTTCAACGAATGAGAAACTCAACGAAGCGGGCCGCGATCAGGGGGACGGTGCCTTTGGTCTTCCGACAAGCCGTCACGTGCGCGACACGAATTACCTGCGCATTCAACTGCAGGGTCAGGCCGACAAAGACAGCCTCTTCAATCTTGAGACCCAACTTGAAAACCTGCCCCACTTGACGGGCTCATGGTCAGGAACGGGTGTGAACGTCCGCAATGCTTATTTTCAAACTGCCGTTTCGCCAGAAACACAGTTGTGGTTCGGCGCGCGCCGCCTCGAATTTGAAGATGTTCGCCTTTTCGATCGCTTTCCCCTCAGCGACACCACCTTTTATGGCGCAGGCACCACACTCACCATCGCAGGCAGCCCCACCACGATTGCTGCGGGTTTCAAAAACCAAAGCTCCATTCTCAATATGGCAAAAAGTGCAACAGATGCTTCCGCAGGAAACGAAGACGTCACGGTCACATCGCGTGATACGGCGCTTTACATCCGCCACGAACACACACTCGGCGACGGTCTTGCAGTGCGCCCCACGTTGATTGTGAACCACAGCGGGAATGCAAAACTCGCAGGCGCACCACTGAACAGTTACAAAACGGCAGTCGACGGAAACTTTGCTACGACGACCACAAAGCCGGCGACGCTCGCGTACAAAGCAGGAGCTGTTCTTTCCCATTGGGGTGATGCCGGTTGGGGCAACCATTTTCTTTGGCTTGAACAGAAACCGGCGTCGGGAATGTCAGGCAGCAGCAACAAAGACACGGTTCTCGGTGTGGCAAGCTCAGGAGACTACGAAGGATGGAAGAGCGAGAACATCGGCCTCATGTACGGCCTGATGCTGGAGCACACGCAATTCAAAAAAGCTCAGCCGAAGTACTCTCTCGTCAATGCTGAGCTCATCCCAAACGCAACAGCAACAGCGCAGTCCAACACCACCTTGGCCGTTGGTCTTCAACCCGTTTACTATGTGACCGACAGGCTTCATGTCGCGCTGGACTTCAGTCACACCCTGACAACAAAAGTCGGTGTTGAAGCAGCCAAACCCAATATGACATTTGTCACGCCAATCGTGCGCTATGCGAGCAACAAGACAGCACTGGCCACACCTCAATTCTTCACTTCGTTGACCTACGGCGTTTATGAAACCAAGGCGCGCCTCACCGCCGCCGGAAAGCCCAGCAAAACTTCCCTCACCACCCAGACGGGGTGCGAGTTCTGGTTCTGAATTCTTGTTTTGAATTTTGAATTAGATTCCCTTTCCGCCTCTCCCTTTGCTCTCCGGCGTGACCGAGCAAAAGGGAGAGATTTTTTTATTCCCGTAAAAATTTGACCAGCCGGCCAAGGCAATGATAGACCGCCCGCTAGAACCAAAGAAGGTCATCATTTCTTCATTGTATCGGGAGGCTGCCTTATGTTGTTGCGCTCGTTGCGTTCCATTTCTCTCCTTGCCGTAGCGGCAAGTGCCCTGTCGTCCTGCGGTGATTCTCAGTCATTGAATTCAGAACTTGCCGACAACAGGACTCCCACGCGCCCCATGCCCATCCCTGCACCCATTCCGGGACGCCCATTGCCCGTGCCCAGCATTCTGAATCCTGAAACCACCAACCTCAGTGCTGCTCTGCCTATTGAGAAAGGGACGCTGCGTTTTGGGAAGAAGCTCAAAACGATCAACTTTCAACGCCTGAACACCAACACGGCCCTCGTCGAAGGCGATATCCTGATTCCGCTGCGCAGCGTTCTCGCACCACGTAACAACGTGCTTGAAGAATCACCTGCCGATCCGAACGGTCCTGACGTTTACAACCGCTGGCCCGGCGGGATTGTGCATTACCGCATCGACCCGAGCCTCACGAACCAGCAACGCGTGACCGACGCCATCGCACACTGGGAAGCCAAAACCAGTTTGCGCTTTGAATTGAGAAATTCGCTGCAAACCGACTACATCACATTCCGTCCGGGCAGCGGATGCTCGTCCTACATCGGGATGACCGACGGTGAACAGTTCGTCAATCTCGCCGACGGATGCAGCACGGGCAACGCCATCCATGAGATTGGTCACGCCATTGGTTTCTGGCACGAGCACACACGTTTCGACCGCGACACCTTCATCAACGTCAATTGGGACAACATTCAAGCCGGCTTGGAACACAATTTCCGCGACAAATCGGATGCCGGATTTTCAGGTGAGGACGTTGGTACCTACGATTTCAGCAGCATCATGCACTACGGTTCATCTTTCTTCTCGAAGAACGGTCAGCCCACGATCACGAAGAAAGACGGAACTCTCATCACCGCACAGCGCAATGGCTTGAGTGCCGGCGACCTCACACAAGCAGAAGCTCTTTACAACGGCTACATCCGCGGCGACTGCGTCGGCTTCAACAGCAGCAACCTCACGCTCCGCGTGATGAACGGCAAGTACCTCATCGTGGACGGCAACCATTCAATGTTCGCCTTCGATGTTCAAGCTGAGGCACAACAGGCCCTCAACATTCTCCGCTCGTTCAACGGCACTCAGAGCTGCTTCGTAGGACGCCCCGGCCCTTCGATGAATTACTTCCTGACAACGGGCGGTCAGGCACCCACGGGTTGGATTGCAGGAGAAGACTGCATCAGCTTCGACCCCGCAACTGTCCGAGTTGAGGACGTCAACAACGCAGGCAATCACTATCGCGTTGTCTCGGGCAACATGTGGATGCTTGATTTCGGCGACAAGCGCTTTGAAGCAGGACGTGCCCTGCGTGTCATCCGCGACATGGGCTTCACCAAACAGTGCTTCGTGGGTCGTCCGGGTCCTTCGTTCACCTACTGGAAGAAATAAGCCCCAAAGGGCTCTGGGCGGCACATGGCTGCCCCTCATCCGGCACATCAAGGGCGTGGTTGGCTTTCAACCACGCCCTGCCTTTTTTAGGCAACCTGCCCGAAAAACTCCCGCAATTTTCGGCACCCCCTCTCGGCACTGAGGTTGGCACGCTCCCTGCTCAGGAGAGTTCATCGTTCACCAGAAACAATGACTCGCTTGAGAAAGGACCCTCACCATGACCTCCACTTCACGCGCCACCGTCTCTCCTCGTCCTGTCACTTTGAATGGCAGGCTTCCTGATTCATCCTCTCGTTCCCTGCCAACAAACGTGACTCTGCGGCGCACATCAAAACGCCCCACAAAAAAGAGTTCACCACACCGGCTGCTCTCCATCGCCAAAGACATTTCCGCAATCGACCTGCTCATGATCCGTCATGGACAACTCGAATGCGGCTCCGGTGCAAGGCCCATCGTTCCACGTTGCATGACTGCCTTGCCCGAAAACATCAGCGACTTCCTCGAATCACTCCTGCCGTGCGGTGGCTGAACACGCCACACGGATTCTAGAAACTCTCCACTCATTGAAGGTTGCAACATGAAACTCTCACTGATTGGGCGCGGTGTGCGCCCTTGGGAACACCTCACTCTCGCCGGCCTCCGAGCGCTCAAAGATGCCGACATCGTCCTAGGGATAGAACCCGACCAAGGCGCGTGGCAGGCGCTCGCGCAGGAATTCTCATTGCCTCCCGTCAAACCACTCGACTTCCTCTACCGTGACGGTGCAACGGACGAGCAGAATTACGAGGCCTTTCTGAAATTTGTTTTGGAAGCATGCGATTTCTACAACCACATTGCTCTGGTGGTGGCGGGTCATCCGCGGCTGGGCGTGAGTATTGCCCATCGGCTCTCACAAAAATCACTCCCCGCTCATATTGAACTCGATGTCATCGAGGGCATCTCGAGTTTCGATGCACTCTCGAACGATCTCGCAACAGACCCGCTGGAGAAGGGAACAGCGGTTCTCGATGCCAACAGACTCCTTCTGTTTCGCTATGCGCTCGAGCCCAGCCTCGACACTTACATCTATCATGTTTCTTCCGTGGGAAATTCGCACACCGATTACGGCAACTGCAGCTTGCGCAACCAACTCCCGCTGCTTGTCGGCTATCTGAGAAATTTCTACCCAGCCAACAAGACTATGAAACTCTGCAAGGCAGCGAATTTCACAGGCGGCGCTTCGGAATACATCGATGTCACGCTCGGGACTTTGCTCGACTGCGCTCTGCTCATTGACCCAGGAACAACACTTTTCATTCCGGGCGAAAAACCAAAATCCATCAACACAACATTTCTTTCCGAATTGAGGTCCGGCTATGTCGCTTCGCATATTCATTCTTGCTAATCCGTGGTTCCGTGCGGCTGCCGCAGCTGCTCTTGTCCAACAAATCCTCGTCGCGGGAGGCACCTTTCTCATGGGTGACATCACCACGCGGCTTCCTGTGGAAGGTCTCTCTTGGCAGCGTTGTGCTCTGCTTCTCCTGTGCCTGAGCCTGTCGGGAAGTGTCGTCTTCTTTTTCATGAATCTCTTTTCACTGCGTTCGCAACGAGCGGCATTGGCACTGTTCTTCGAGCGCTATTTCAAAAACACCTTCAACCGTCCGCTTTTCTGGCGCCAGAGCGACGAGCGCAGCAAACGCCACGACATGATGTGCCGTGAGGCGCAAGAAGCCTTGCAGGAAGGCAATGCCTTCTTCCTCGACCTCTGGACCACCGGTTGGAACATCCTTTTGAACACCGTGTCTGTCGTGCTTGTCATCGGTGCCCAATCGGGAGCCGTCATTCTCACGGCAGGACTCCTCAGTTCCCTTCTCGTTCATTTTGCGAGTGCAAAGCTCTCTGAAAACGCGATCGACGAAATGGAGGATCAAAACCGACTCAACAGCCACCTCACTACGAGCTGGGACAACCTCACTCTGGGCAACGCTCTTTCGTTTCAATTGTGGAAAAACAGATTTCAAAGTCTCTTTTCTCAGGCCAATGGCTCGGCTGAAAAAAGTCTGACCGCACGGGAGAAGATTCTCGCCGCAGGGAACCTGTTCACTTCCTCTGCGTTGGTCATCTCTGTTTTTGTCCAAGCGTGGCTCCACCAGAATCAGACCACCACTGTTTTAGGACTCTTCGCCATGCTGCCGCGCACGCTGCAAATCAACATGCATGTGCAAATCATTCATTCCTATTGGGCAGGTTGGCAGCGCCTGCGCGAACGCCTTCAAATGGCATCCGAGTGCTTTTCTGATTTCCCTGACACCGATGCTGCCTTGCTGATGAAAACCAACGCCATCCGCATCACAGGACATGCTGCAAACAAGGTTCTCTCTCCGTCCGAACTTCTTGCTCAGGCCAGAGAACTCACCACAGGACGCCTCACCATCCGCGGCGACAATGGTGCTGGAAAATCGGTTCTCCTTTCCCTGCTGAAAGAGCAATTTTCCGAGCGAGCCTTTTATCTGCCGGCACAACACAGCTTGTCACTTCCCGACCTCGATCCCAGCCTCTCGCACGGTGAAAAAGCACTCGCTGCACTGCGCAGTTTGGTACCTGAGGGCGAAACGGCAGCAGAAGAGAAAACTGACATCGGTGTGCTGTTGCTCGATGAATGGGATGCCAACCTGTCGCCGGAAAACCGTGAACAGATGAGTGAACGGATTGAGCAAATCGCAAAACACAGGCTGGTGATCGAGGTCCGACACAATCAGGACAATCTGACTCTGGTGAGCGGCCATGGCTAATCTTCACCCCAACGCTAGACCAGAATTTGCAGAGCCGCTGATGATCACGTCGCGCTGTTCCGCAGGCTGCAGCGGCTGCCCGTTCGGCAGCCAAGAAATGCCCCAGCGCTGGATGCCGGTGGGTTCCATTCTCGAGCGGATGAGAAACTCACGAGCGGCATTGGTTGTCGTGACAGGCGGAGAACCACTGGAACACCCCGAGTTCGACCAGCTGACGGAGGAACTCCTGCGCACGGATGAGGGACTCACGACACCGTTTCGTCTGGCGACCGGCGGTCATGTCCCCCTCGCCGGACGTGTGGAGGGTTGGACTCATCTCCGTGCCTTTGAGGGCATTTCACTGGGAACGGATGTTCTGAATCAAGGGTCTCACAAGAAAGACTTCCCGTTTTCGGAAAATCACCCTGCAAGAGAGAAAATTTCGATTTGGAAAGAGAACGTGAGGTGGTTGAATGAAGAAAATATCCCTTATTCACTGACACTCACTCTATTCCCGAACCACGACGAGACCGTCGTCAGCACCCTTCTCGGGCAGGTGGCCAGCTGCGGAGCGCACCCGCAATTCATTTACGTTCGCTTGCCCGATGAGAAAAACGATTCCGCCCGCACCTTAGAGACGATCAATCAATTTTATCCCCATGTCACTGTCGTCTTCGATGCTATTTCTTTTTGACTGTTTCCAAGATCTGTTCACGTGAAAGACCGAAGTTGTTCAAGAACCACTCCGACACTTCGGGATCGTTCGGTTTGAGCTGTGCACAGCGGCTCAGATTCTCAATAGCCCGAGGAGAGACATCAATATTCAAAGCACTCCGGCACATCCTGTTATACAGGGAGTCTACGACGGCATCGACGAAGCCATCTGCTCCTTTTTCCAATTGCAAATCGAGCCATGCCAGCGCCGGTAAAAAGTCAGGCGGAACAGGGCGAAGGCCAATTTCAGGACGGTTTGCAGTGTGACTGACAAATTCTTTGCTTTCTTCGTTGGTGTGACTGGCGCGAACTTCACTTGTGGTTTTGGCGCTGAGTGAAAAGTTCACATTCAAAGATTCTTTGTGTGCTGTTGCTTCATAGCGGAACGATCGCTGCTCTCGAGAAGAAGAGGGGGAAGAAGCATTGCCATTGTGTTGCATTTCATCGCCTTTTGCTGGGCCGCTGTCCTCATTTCCCATCGTTTCGCGATAAAAATGTGCCATCATTTGCTGCTCACTCGTGTGCTTCCTGAAAGCAGTTCCCACCCACAAGACCGACAATACCTTCTGAGAGCGCGAGGAAATGAGACCAGCATTCTTCAATCGCATTTCCAGTTTTTGCCGCATCGCTTTGCTTTGCGCAGCTGACGTGGTTCCGGGGATCTGAATGTTCACCTGATTTTTCAAATTGACTTTTGAAAAACGATAATCAAGGTTCTTATCGAGGGAAACTTTATAAGGTTCAATTTCATAGTACGAGCAAACCGCCGAGTAGATCTCGCTAAAAGAAAAGCTCATCTCGCCCAAGTAAGTGCGCAATCTGTCGCACAATGATTTTCCATCGTTTTGAATTTCTTCTTCCAATTTAGGATTGAACGATCCGAATGATTTTTCGTCGCGCAACAAATCGTATTTTTCCCACAGTTGGCTGGCCACAAGAGCTTTGTTCTCACTGAGCTTCTCACGGATGAGAGCCTCAAGAACCTTGCGGGCACTTTGGACATCCTGATCCACAGGATCCAAATGAGCCGGCAGGGAAGAACTTTGCTCCCATGCCTTTCTCTTCTCGAGAAGGGCCTCAAGGCTATTCATTGCCCCTTCCCCATTTCCCGATGCCCGCTTCTCACGTAGTGCGGCGAGTTCCTTTTTCCACAACGCAGTGCGCGCATTTTCCAATCCGGACTTTGCCGCTGAATTTGAAGGGTCGGCCTTCAACATATTTTCATAGGCCTCGGCTGATTCAGCATAGAGGCCCTCATTGTACAATCGGCTTGCTTGCCAATCGCGCGAAGCACAACCCAAAAGAGTCACGATGAAGAGTGAAGGTATCAGGAGCACAAAACGATGGAGGTCCATGCCGAAAACACTCCCCTGAACAACGTTGAAACTCATACTCCGCACTCCGAAAATTCCCATGCCGTTCCCGTCTTTGAAGGATAGTTCCTGTTGAAAAACTCGTAAAGTTATTGAATGTGGAGTATGATCTGTTTCTGAGTTTTTTTTGCCAAAGCCAATTGTTTTTGAAGGTTGCTGCGCATGGCTTTCGTCAAATCTTCGACACGGCCCGTGGGCGCGTGGGAACCTGCAGAGCACAGGCAGGACGTCCGGCTGTGCGGCATTCGCTCTGAGGAAAGGTGAAAGAATGAACTGCGACTCACCGCCACCCCAGCCACCCGCTGCCGCATGCTTCTTCTACGCACCGGGTCGTTGGGAACAAGACATTTACACAATCCCATCGGAAGCTGCTCTCGTGGCCCTCATCAGCCAGCAAAATCCGCCGGCAAAACCACGCTGGCCCTTCGAGAACGAAACAGCAAACGCCATGCGCAATCCGTCGCGGCATCCGGGAAACTTTGCAGGGACGCTTGCTGTTGCTACTTTGTTCCCGCTTGCCGGCCATGTCCTCACGCAGAATCCTGACTTCAAAATCTTCACGCACCTGCGTGGGATGATCCATTCGCATCTCTGGACAGAAGCCGCCACATCCGCAGCCAAGGTGTACTTTGGCCGCAAACGCCCTTTCTACGACACCGTCGAGCGGCGCGGTGAGGCCAGACGCGACGACAGGTTGTCCTTTTTTAGCGGGCATTCATCCCATGCGTTTGCTCTTGCCAGCTACGGCAGCCAGTTGGCCTTCAGCGAGCTCAAAGACTCACCCAGTGCTTGGCTGTACGCAACACTTCTTCACGGCACAGCGACTTGGATTGCCACATCGAGAGCCATCGACAAGCAGCACAATTGGTCTGACGTTCTCGCAGGAGCGGCCGTGGGAAGCACCATCGGCTATTTCACTTTCCAACGGGTGGATAACGTCAGCAGGTCACCTCTCACAGTGGCCTTCGAACCGCGTCGGGTCAGTCTTCAATTGAAAATGGAATTGCAATGAAATCCGAAGCGGAAAGCCCGTTTCAATACTTCAGGCCTGAGTCTTTTTCGCCTTGATGATGAGGCGTGTCAGAACGCGATCAAAAGTTTCAGCAAATCGCTTTTTTTCATTCGATCCATAGGAGGAAGGGCCACCGGTGATCATTCCGGCACCACGCAGATTCTCCATCAAATCGCGCGTGGCCAACCTTTCACCGATGTTGCCCTCATCGAACTCTTGCCCGCGTCGGCTCATCGTGCAGACGTTCTTCGACACACAGCGATGCGCGAGGGGAATGTCGTCCGTAATCACAAGATCAGAAGTCGCGGCATTGTCTGCAATATAGTCGTCGGCAGCATTGAAACCCTGATTCACGACAATCATCTGCAGATAAGGATGGGGAGGGAGCTTGACCCACCTGTCGGCGACAAGAACAACGGGAATCTGAGTGCGCAGGGAAGCCTTGAAAACGCATTCACGCACGTCGTTCGGACACCCATCTGCATCGAGCCAAATCTTCATGCCGGCACTCACCGCTTCACCACTCCTGCTTCTTGGGTTCACGCAGAACCGATGGTCTCAACGCCCGTCAGTTCAAAAACAGCAACAGGCTTGGTCTTTCCTTTCAGCACGACGTTGTCAATGAGCTTTGTCTTGAAGTTCGTTCCCAAGCGTTCGGCCGTGGAGCCGCTGATGAGGATGTGTGAGCCATATTTCTTGTTGAGGCCCTCAAGTCGGCTTGCCATATTGACGGCATCGCCCATGGCTGTGTAGCTCAGGCGTCCTTCATGTCCGACATTTCCCACCATGGCGATGCCCGTGTGAACTCCAATCCGAATCTTCAATCCGACCTGCCCTGCAGCGTCCCGCTTGACATTGATGGCACGAATTCTTTCCAAAATCTGACACGCCGACAGGCACGCTTGTTCCGGATGATTCACGACAGTGTCAGGCGCATTCCAGAAGGCCATGACGGAATCGCCAATGAACTTGTCCACGGTGCCTTCATGCTCTGAAATCGACAGACTGATGGCCTCAAAATATTCATTCAACAATTGAACGAGAGCATCAGGCGAGACACTTTCACTGTAATGCGTAAAATTCTCGAAGTCTGTGAAAAGAATTGTAATCTCTCTTTTCTTTGCGCCCGTCGTCACTTCCTGTTGTTGAGAGATCATCTCAGTGGCCAAGGAGGTCGGAATGTATTTTCGGAAGGAGCGCAATCCAATGCGCGTCGATTCAAGCGCATTCTTGAGATCATTCATTTCGCGGATGAGAGTCCTGATCCGAACTGTTCCATTGAGATCGAAATTTTTAATTCTCTGGAGTTCCGTTACTGCTTTCAAAAGCGGTCGGGTGAGGGCACGTGTGATCCACAGAAGCAACGGGAACAAAACCGCAATCACGGCTGCGGACGAAACGAGGCCGACGGTGAGATAGCGATTTTCAAGTTCATTCACCTTGGCTGCCGATATATCAATGCCGATAATTCCCTCTATACTTCCATTATTGCGGACAAGGGGTGCGTATCCGGAGAGCCACGTGCCCCAGCGATCGGTGGCCACCTCGGTTTCCGCAGCAGCAACGCCTCCGGGCAGAAACACCTGTCGCATGAGAGGAGTCTCTTCGTTGAAGACCTCACCGAGAGTGCTTTTCTCCTCACTTTCGTCGGAATCACCTACGAAGGCAATCTGATCTTTTTCATTGAGGCGGAACGTGTACACAAAGCGCGCGTCGGGAATGGACTTTTGAATCTTCAAAAGTTGTTTATGGAGCGCATCCACATCCGCCTTCTTCGGCTTTTTGTCGAATGAAATACGTGCATGCCTTTCAACATCAATGGAAAGGGCGGCCGTGCTGGCTGCAGCAATCAGGCGGGCCCGAATTTCATCGCGAATGAGCTCTTTTGCCTTTGTGTAGGTCACAAACGTCACTGAAAACACCGACAGAACAACAATGAAGATAAAAAAGAGTGAAAAGACAAGCCGCAAGCCGAACCGTCTGGATTGATCCAATGTCGCTTGTTCCGGCAGCTCAGAAACGTTTTCCATGCCTACTCCCCGTCCACCCAACTTATCCACCGCGCTGATTCGGTTAAAAATTTAGGCAAGCGGGACTGGAGTTGCAAGCGAATGCACAATTTCGTCGGTTGCGCTGACGCTGCGACACCGCATGGGTCACTTTTTCCGAGCGATGATGGCGTCAACGTGGGCTCGCTGCTAATGTGACATCTTTGTTCGCACGCGCTCGTTCGCGCCTGCGGGACATCCAACAGAACCATCTCAAGGCACACGAGCAATGAATCCATTCGGCTGGAATTTTGAACACACCTTCAGCGAGCTTCCTCCTCTGTTTTTTTCGGAGGTGAAACCCACACCGGTGAGGGAACCCAAACTGGTCGTTTTCAACGCCCCACTTGCTCAAGAACTTGGGCTGAATCCGCAGCTGGGAAGTTCGCCCGAGGGAGCGTTTTATTTTGCAGGCAACGCCATTCCGGAAGGTGCAAAACCCTTAGCCCAAGCATACGCAGGACATCAGTTCGGCAATTTCACACAACTGGGCGACGGGCGTGCCATTTTGCTGGGTGAGCACATCACTCCCAAGAAGTTGCGCTTCGACATCCAGCTCAAAGGTTCAGGTCGCACACCCTATTCGCGTCGCGGCGACGGTCGCGCTGCGCTGGGGCCCATGTTGCGTGAGTATCTCATCAGCGAGGCCATGCACGCTCTTGGCATTCCCACTACACGCAGTTTGGCGGTGGTCACAACCGGTGAGTCGGTGCAAAGAGAGAGAGCTCTACGGGGAGCCATTCTCACGCGCGTCGCACAAAGCCATGTGCGTGTCGGGACATTCGAATGGGCTGCCGCACGTGGCGATGCCGCCGACATTGCAGCGCTGGCGCTCTATACACTCGAGCGGCACTTCCCTGACTATCCGGAAAATCAACCTCCAGCACTGACGCTTTTGAAACGTGCTATTGAACAGCAGGCAAAGCTCGTTGCGCAGTGGATGCAGGTGGGTTTCATCCACGGCGTCATGAACACCGACAACATGGCTCTCTCAGGCGAAACCATCGACTACGGCCCTTGCGCCTTCATGGACACCTATCACCCCAACGCGGTGTTCAGCTCTATCGATGAACAGGGTCGCTATGCTTTTGCCAATCAGGCGCGCATTGCACTTTGGAACCTCGAGCGACTTGCTGAAACGCTCATCCCGATCCTCGACGAAGAAGACGATACAGCCGTCAAAGTTGCGGAAGACGCTCTCGATGGCTTTGCGGAAAGTTTCAATTCCTATTGGCTCGCCGGCATGCGGAAAAAAATGGGTCTTGCCAAGGCCGATGTTAGCGACCAAGCCCTTGTGACCGATCTTCTCAAAGCCATGCACAAGGCCAATGCCGACTACACCAACACCTTCAGAAGACTGTCTGCTCTTGTGCCCGAGGCTCCCCATGCAGCGCAGGGGAGTGGGGATGAGTTTTTCACTTCTGCCGAATTCCAGTCGTGGTCGGTGCGCTGGAAAAAACGCTTGGAGCAAGAAAACGCCCCCGCGCAGAAAACGATTGAACTCATGAACAGCAGCAATCCGACCGTCATTCCACGCAACCATCGTGTCGAAGCGGCCTTGAAAGCGGCAGAGGAAAACGACGATTTTTCTGTGATGGAGCGCTTGCTCAGCGTGCTGCGCACTCCATTCTCAGAGTCGGCCGAACACACCGTTTTTGCGGCACCACCCGAACCTCACGAACGCGTGACGGCCACCTTCTGCGGCACCTGACCCTGCACGAGGGCAAGCTGAAGTTTCCAATCGGGCAAACGCAGTCCGAATGTCCGCGCGCACTTCTCATTGTCCAAAACCGAATTGGCAGGGCGCTTCGCGGGTGTCGGATACGACTCGGTAGGGATAGGAATCACCTGTCGGCAGATGTGTTCCTCACGTCGCGGATCGGTTTTCAAGATCTCGCTTGCAAAATCGAACCACGAGCACGCCCCTGCTGCGGTCAGATGATAAATTCCTGAGCGCTCCGAAACAAACTCGAACAGGCCTCTGTTCCCATTGCCCTGAACGCCTGAGGCGCCGGCTGTCTCGGATCGCACGGAGCGTCCCGCCCCACCCTTGGCACACCCCTGAGCAAGAATCTGCGAAGTGGCCAGCGCAATCATATAGCTCCACGTCGGCGAGCCTTTTTGATCACTCACCACACGGAGTTCTTCACGCTCGCGCGCCAGACGGTTCATGGTCTTGTAAAAGTTGGCTCCAAAATGCCCGTACACCCAAGCGGTGCGGAAAATGAAATGGGCGCACCCCGATGCCTTGATTGCCAGTTCGCCTTCCAATTTCGTCTGCGCATACACACCCTGTGGACCGCAAGGATCGTCCTCCCGCCACGGTGTGGTTTTCTGTCCGTCAAACACGTAGTCCGTCGAGTAATGCACAAGCGGAATGCTGGCTTTTGCGGCTAATTCTGCAAGCAGGGCAACAGCATCCACATTCAAAAGTCGTGCTGCCTCGGGCTCCGACTCTGCCCTGTCGACTGCGGTGTAGGCCGAGGCGTTGATGATGACATCGGGCTTGTAATCGTGCACCAATGCCCGCACAGCGGCAGGGTTCGTGGCATCGGCCTCGCTGCGCCCCGCGCACCTGACCTCGCCGAGCGTGGGCAAAGTTGCCGCCAATTCATTCGCCACTTGGCCATTGCGGCCCACCACCAAAATCCGGTTCATACCCGAAGCTCCCCACCGAATGTCTGCTTGCCATGCTTGGCCCAAAACTCTGCCATGTGCTAGGAAGCAAGTCATCCAGTGGATTGAAAAACGTGGGGAGAGGACATGAACAAGACGATTCTTGTGACCGGTGGTGCGGGCTTTATTGGTTCAGCCGTGGTGCGGCATCTCATTGCAGAAACCAACTACAACATCGTCAATATTGACAAACTCACCTACGCAGCCTCCCCCGAAGCCGTGGGCACAGCACAGTCGCACCCCCGTTATACACTGCTCCAAACCGACATCTGCGACCTCGCTGCTCTCCGCAAGGCGTTCGCAGCCCATCAGCCTGCGGCCGTCATGCACCTTGCTGCAGAAAGCCATGTGGACCGCTCGATTTCAGGTCCCGGCGCCTTTATTCAGAGCAATATTGTCGGCACCTACAACATGCTCGAAGCCGCTCGTGAATATTGGAACACGCTGAGCGAAGGCGACAAGAAGAGCTTCCGCTTCCACCACATTTCCACCGACGAAGTGTTCGGCACCTTGGGCGACGCCGGCTATTTCACCGAAACGTCGCCCTACCAGCCCAACTCGCCTTATTCCGCGAGCAAGGCATCGTCTGATCATTTGGTTCGCGCTTGGCACGAGACGTTCGGCCTTCCCGTGCTCGTCACCAACTGCTCCAACAACTACGGCCCGTGGCAAGCCCCAGAAAAGCTCATACCGGTTGTCATTCTCTCCTGCCTGAACGGCAAACCCATTCCCGTTTACGGTGAGGGCAAAAACGTGCGCGACTGGCTGTATGTCGACGACCACGCCCGCGCGCTAGTGACGGTTGTCGAAAAGGCATCGCCGGGTTCCACTTGGAATATTGGCTGCCACAACGATGTGCCCAATCTCACCATCATCCGAAAAATTTGCGCGCTCATGGATGAACTTTCGCCCCACAGAGCAAAAGTGAAAAAGCACGAAGACCTCATCTCGTTCGTGAAGGATAGGCCAGGGCACGATTTCCGTTACGCCATCGACCCTGCCAAAATTGAACGCGAGCTGGGTTGGAAACCTGTTGCCGATTTCGACACACACCTGCGCACCACGGTGAAGTGGTATTTGGAAAATCAGGCATGGTGTGAAAAAGCGCTCGCGCGCATCAAGGCAGGCCACTGAAGAACAGGGCCGCGCGACGATGAATGTCTGGCTTGCCCATTTTCATTGAACATCCTCAAGTTAGGTCATTCGACATGCGGTGGCATTGCGCAATCAATTGATAGAATTGACTGCCTCTGTCACCTTGTCCTTAAGATTCTGAAGTTTCGGATTGTCGCCCAAAGTTGACAAAAAGAGGTTCTTCGCGCGTTCAACCTCTCCTACCGGCATCGAAAGCAGAATGTAAATATTGAAGTGGTCCTTCTTTCCCTCTTCACCTTTGATTTGCTCCCAGTAGAGGTCGGACTGTTCGATCCCTGTCATTCGCAGAGCGCTCACAGCGGTCACTGCACTATCAATACTCTGAGCCACACCATCTGGAGTTGTATTATCGCCAGTCATTGCGGCAGTTGCGATTTTTGCAATCTTGGCTCCGATGAGTTGGGAGGCCTCTCCCATGGCTTGTGTCTTTGCCTGTTCAATCCCAACATCAAGCCTGAAAACATTTTCAACGAGCTTGACCACAAAAACCCGACCATTTTCATTCTTTTTGTAAAAATCAGTCGCCCATTCAGGTTGAGCTTTATTATTACGGACCACCCGGCGTTGTGCGGCATCCTGCTTAACATGCTCAGTCTGAGTTGACGCACAACTGACAGTCAGTGAAGTCAAAACCAAAGCCGAACTGAAAAAAACAATTCTCATAAGTCATTCCACTTTCCTAAAAGATTGAAGAAAAGTCGAAATCAATTTCTCCGACGACTTCTTCTCTAATTTCGCCAAAGCACCCTCAAAACTTGCT
>JBEGJP010000153.1:0-4972 GCA_041184525.1 Pseudomonadota bacterium
AAGGCACCTGGAAAAGTTTACAAAGGGGAACCCTTGCCCGAGATGGTCAAGAAAGTGGTCGGCTTGCTTCGCTCGGAAGCCAAAGTCATTTGAGTCGCATCAGAACATGGAGAGCAGTAAAATGAACGTTCTAGTTTATGCGGAAGTCCGTAACGGAAAACTCAAATCCACTGCCGCGGAGCTCCTGACTGAAGCGCGGCGGATCGTGGGTGGAAAAACTGAAAACATCCATGCCGTCCTGCTGGGCGAAGGATGCGCAGCGCATGCCAAAACTCTCGCAACCTATGGGGCCGGCAAGATTTTCGTTGTCGATCTTCCTGCCACCAACACCTATCAATGCGAACCACACATCCAAACAATCTCGCAGCTCATTGCAAAAAACGGATACACACTTGTGATGGGACCTGCCTCACCCACAGGCCGCGATTTCTTTCCCCGACTCGCTGCCCGCCACAAATCAGCTTTGCTCACTGACGTTGTTTCAGTGGCTTTGGACGGCGCCGCCGTAGTCGCTAAAAGACCGATGTATGCAGGGAAATGCATCGCAGAAGTCGCGAGCCAGACGGCTCTCACTTTTGTCACGCTGCGTCCCAACGTCATTCCGAGCGAAGTCATGAATGCATCTGCGGAACCGAACACAGAAGCGTTTTCGCCCGCGCTCGATTCGGAAAAGATGCGCGTCAAGATTCTTGAAGTCCGCAAGGGGAAATCGGAAAAACCTGACCTCACCGAAGCGAGCCTCATCATCTCCGGCGGCCGTGCCATGGGGAATGCAGACAACTTCAAAATTCTTCATGATTTGGCAGATGTCGTGGGTGCAACCGTGGGAGCATCGCGCGCCGCAGTCGACTCAGGATATGCACCACACGATATGCAGGTGGGACAAACGGGCAAAACGGTGAATCCGAATCTCTACATTGCTTTCGGAATCTCGGGCTCCATCCAGCACCTTGCCGGAATGCGCACTTCCAAAGTGATTGTGGCCGTCAACACGGATCCGGATGCACCTATCTTCCAAAAAGCCGACTATGGGATCGTTGCCGATCTGTTCCAAGCGGTGCCACTCTTCAAAGACGAACTCAAGCGTCTTGTGGAGCACTGATTCTCTCTTTGTCGGAAAAAAATGAGGGCCGGAAGCACAATTTCAGTGTTTCCGGCCCTCATTTATTGCGCTGGTCTTTCAACGCGTCACGCTCTTACAGTCCGGTGCACCGAACGAGATCCACCTCTTTGGCAGAGACGCAGGAAATGGAGCCGAGGTCGATATTGGCGGGGCCCACAATCTGGACGAAGAGATCCGAGGATTCAAAAGTTTTCTTGAGTGTTTGATCGTTTCCATCCTCATAGCACATCGTATGCACCATCTTTGAGGTCACAGGATCCTGACGCGAAACACAGCGCCATCTCCAAGCATTGTCACCCAGAGCATCGGAGCTGCTGGTGATCTTTGTGCCGACCTTGTCGGTTGTTTCCACTTTGAGATTCGCCTTGAAAACGCCACCTGCGGCGCCGGCGAACGTTTTGTCAACCCATTGCGGGGAGGTTCGTCCACCGCCTGAACACGGGGCTGAGATGGGATTCGCATCGCCTTCCACAGTAATGGAAAGACAGTTGCTGTTGTCGGTCGTGTTGAGCCAGTAACTGACCTTCACATCGGAGCCCGTCTCCGTGGTCGGCCCCGAAACTGAAGGAAGTTGACCTCTGTCCGTGGGCCGATTGCGTCCCTCAGAGCCACCGTCTCTGCCATCAGGCAACCCAGTGCTTGGCAAAGAGGAGCTGTCTTGCGGTGACCGTGTCGCCGCCGGACTCACACCGGATGCTTTCTGGGGCGGATTGACGCAACCCGAAATGACCCATGCCAGTGCACATGACAGTAAAGCCTTCTGAATTCTATTTTGCATTGAGCTGCACTCCTTTTTTATCTCTGTTTGTCAATCTGAACAGTCTTTGTTTTCTTGCAATTTCATCAAGAAGCTGAATGAGGCATTCGTTTTGCAGTGCAGTGAGATGTTCAATGGAACAACCGAGATTGTCGCCCTTGATAGACAGTCGCCTCACTCTGAGAGACAGCTTCAGAAAATCGCCGTACTGCGGATGAAAAATACCGAACGGCATCAGAGGAATTTGAATCCTCATTTGCTCTCCGCGTCGAAAAATATAATCTCCGTGAACAGACACACCACAGCCCACGAGACTCAGGTCAAGCAATTCTGAATCGACAAATTCATCTGTATCTAATCTGTGGAGCCTCACCTTTTCATCCACGGTGAAACGCTTCGCGGCGCGCGCATCAATGGTTCCAGCTCTTTGAATTTTTCGGAACAACTCTGCTGGATCCATGGGAATTGAAACAAAATCATCCAACTCTTCATACAATGCCATTTTTTCTCTGTAGGCATTGATCAGCTCGCGCTCATTTTTGGTAATAAAAATAACTTTGAGCTTTCTTCGCTCACGGACTTCCTTCAACTGCCTCGCCATGTCGACCAGCTCTGACTCGCTCTCGGCCAGTGAATGATGCAACACAACAACATCGACTTCCTTGACAGAAAGTGCCTTCAGTCCTTCGTCTCGATCATCAAGCTTGATCAGAAAATGATCGGGAAGAGCGTTTTCAACGGCTTTTGCAATGAGTTTAAGTTCATTTTCCGCCACCCAACGCGATTTCTGCAATGCCAAAACATAGCGCTTTGACTTTGCTGAATTTCTATTGCGTTGCAGATAACGATACACATCCATGAACGGAATGCCCCCCGTTCCGATGATAAAAGAGCTTCGTATGAAGCAGCAGACACAATTTGCCCAGTTGATTCAGTTTGCTGCCTTTCCAAGGCTGAAACCGAAGGTGGTTCGGGAGGGAGAATCCAATGCACGTGCCATTTCCATGGTTAAAGCTTGGTCTTTGGCACCAAAAAGAGCGCCGAAAAGCCTCAGGCCGACAACGAGAGACTGGGCACTTCTTGCATCCACAGAAACATCTTGCTGTGCCCTCACCCTGTCGAAGGCAGCCACATGAGCCCCATAGAGAACAGCGTGCTGAAAGAGCAGCGACTTGGCGACCGAAATATTGAAATTCTGCCCCAACGTTTGTCTCAACTCGCTGCGAACAAGAACATACTCCTTGGTCACAAAGCGTTCGCCGGGCCACCCGGGTACCGAACGCAAGCCGACGTCAATGTTGTCCTCACCCAACCCAAAGGAAACCTGTTCACTCCACGTCAGTCGGGGGGCAAGTCCTGTGGCCGAGTCAAAAATCCACTCCTGCGGAGGATCACGCATCACCTCACGCAAAGCCGACAGAGTGATCGGACGCCGGAGCCAGATCTGCAATCCGGCACCTTCGGGGTAGAGAAGACTGTTGGCCCGCCGATCCACCCCGTAGGTCACAGCCAAAAACGAAGGAGGTGACTGCTCCAAACGGGTGGTTGTTGCCAGCGACAACGAAGCTTGTGTCTGGGGGAAGAACGAAGCCACCCGTGAGGAGAATTGAAGGTCGAAGTTGTTTTTTAGATATTCCCTCCTAAAGCCCAATGTGAGTGCACGCCCCCACTCATCACCCGATTGGGTTGTCTGGATTTGACTTTTCACTGTCAGGTCAGCGCGCCGAGAATCATAGTTCATTGCAAGCGCCTGAATGACCGTTCTCAGAGGGCGCGGCCATTGCAGCTTGTCTGTTTGAAGGGACGTGTGAAGACCAACAACCTGCGCACTTTCGACGGGGGACGGGAAGTACAAAGGCGAAGCACCTGCCTCGGGTGTCCAGACATGCACCCCTTTGTTGTTTCTTGTATCTCTCCATTCCACTCGGAGCGCCTCGCGCTCGCCTCCCGAAGACTCTCCGAACAAAAACTCATTCAGAGCAGGCAGCCGCTCTGTTTCACGCCGGACGATCAGACCGTTGTCCTCGCCGGTAACAGTCAGACTCTCTCGCGCAATTGTTGCAGGGATCAGTCCTTCCTCGAACACAGCGAGACATCCTTCCTTGCGTTTCATGCTCAAAAGCAAGCGCATCAACTCGTCAGGAGCGTCATCACCTGAGGCAAGCCTCTTCGAAATATTTTCAAAAGCGACGACATCGTTTTCCTGCGCGCAAGCAAGAAAACGTTCCCGCAAGGCATTCCCATCCAAAGGAGCAAACGCATCGTGGAAAAGAGAAAAGTCGAGCGGGCTTTGTCTCTCCTCTGCACCAAGAAAAACTGCATTGTTCAAAAAGGCGCTGCCCTGCTGCACGGCCCTGAAAAATGGCAAAAAGGACAGCGAATCAGAAAGCGAACGGAGTCGATTCAACTTTGGAAATCCCGCATGCAACCATTGCTCGCCGACCAAACGGGCCAGAGTTTCATTGGTCCGCATCTGACGCCAAGTGGGAGCCGGTAGAGCCGAATCAAATGAGGCACGAAGAAAGCTTCTTGCCAGCGCACGGAACAAAGCAGCACGATGGTATTCGCTGAGCAGAGGATTGATCTTGCCGAAGGAAGAGTGGAGTTGAATCTCACCGGATTGCTCTGCGACAAGTTGTTCGAGCAATGCATTCTCCCGCAGAATGAACTGCCACGGTTCTACTAAACGAGCAGCAGTCTTTTCGACAGCGCCGCCGGCAAATTCAAAAAATAATTTTAAAGTTTTTGTTTGCTCCTCGCTCAGATGCCAATCATCAATCGCTTTTTCAAAGCGACTTCCGTTTGCAAAAACAAGCCGCTTGCCCGAGCCCAGACCCGAAGTCCGCGTCAGTTCAATCGGCGGGGGGAAACCCGAAAAACTGATTTCAGTCGCACCGTCCTCGGCAACGCGGCATCGCAAACAATCAAATCGCTGACCGGAGAATGACGCCTGCATACGGAGTCGGGTGAACGTGGGGCGGTTTTTCCAAATCGGGAAAAAAGGTCCGGAGAATAACGCAGAGCCATCGGGTCGCACCGCGAAGTTTCCCTCACCCAAGCGCGGTTCAAAAATCAGTGAGACCTTCAGAAAG
>JBEGJP010000154.1:0-3827 GCA_041184525.1 Pseudomonadota bacterium
CGGGCGTAAAACTGCGCATCACATGATAGGCACAACAGACAAGAAACATGACAAGAGTCGTCGTCAGGCGAGGGTCCCAATCCCACCAGACTCCCCATGTGGGTCGGCCCCAAATACTCCCTGTGAGCAAAGCCAAGCCGGCATACACGGTCCCCAAATCAACTGCTGCATGTGCCGCCTGATCCATGGGCTCAAACTTCGCCTTGCGGACAAAACCCACCACGGCAAAACAAGCGGCAGCGAGAATCCAGAAGAACGCGCACCACGCCACAGGCACGTGGACGAACATAATCCGGAACACATCGCCCTGCTCCTTGTCGGAAGCAATCCAATGCAAGCCAAGAAACCAGCCCGCTCCAAGAAGAACGACGGCAAGCGCAAGCATTTTGAGTCCCGATGCAAAACTCTTGTCTTGGTTATTTATTTCCATTCAAAGCCTCCCTGACAGCGTCATTCAGCTGCCCGCTTTCATTCTTGAAACAACACATCACTGAGCAGAACTCCTACTGACAGAAACAGCAGGGGTGCGCCGACAAGGACCGTCCACCACGATTGTTCTGCAGTGCCTGCAAGCATCACAACATGGGGATCCGACAGAGTCGCAAGACTCACACAGGCCAACAGAATGCTCATTTGCAAAGGATAAAACAACAACGGCATGAGGATATCCCGTGCGGTGCTTCTTGCCGTCACACAGGCCAGCAAAGCTCCAATCGTTCCGGTTCCCAAGTTGAACAGGAACAACAGGTAAAAAATATTTTTACCCAGCATCGACAGCGCTTCAGCGGGAACGTTGTAAAAAACAATCCACATGAGCAGAAGCGGCAGTTGCACCGACAACAAATAGAGGACGACGTAAAAGATTTTGCCAAAAAGGATGGCCGAACGGGACGCCTGCGTGGAAAGAAGAAACTCGAGCATTCCTCCTTCCGATTCGGAGGTGAACAACCGCCCGACGCTCAGTGCCACCACAAACTCATTGATTGCCCAAAACGCACCATGACGAATTTCAGCCTTCTGAATGAGCTCTGTGCCAAATGCAAAAGGAAAAAGAAGTGCAAGACAGGCTGCGAACGCCAAGGTTCCCGTCCACGACGCCTTGCGGAGGAAGACACTCCGAACCGAATACTCGAACGTGAGCCAGCAGCTTTTCGACCAGTCAGCGGCAGTGCGATTCATTTTGCCCACTCTCTCAGATTCAATGTCGTCCCACACCAGCCGACAATCTGCGGATCGTGGGTGGCAACGAGAACACCACTGCCTGCGGCTCGCATTTGCTCAAGAACCTTCAAACACAGTTCGACACCGTCGGAATCAAGACCGTTGCTTGGTTCGTCAAGGAGGAGAATGCGTGGTTGAGCGAGAAGTATCAAAGCGAGCGTCAGGCGACGCTTTTGCCCTGTCGAGAGCGTGCGGGCCGTCTGTGAGGAGCGTTCCCCCAAGCCGACGTTCTTCAGAACGTCGGCGATCGCCTCTTTTCTGCAGGCACGTCCCAATGCGCGCAGACCATATTCCACGTTGCTTTGGACTGAATGATCAAAAAAAAGCGCGGGCTGACTGGCTAGAAAACAAATATCCTGCTTCATCCCGTGCGTTTTTTCAGGCCAGAGCGACTCGCCTCTCATGGCAACATTGCCTTTGAAAGGGCGGCTCACACCACAGAGAGTCCTCAGCAGGGTCGTTTTACCCAAACCGTTCGGACCCGTGACAGCCAAGGATGCGGATGGCCACAGTTTCAACTCAAAATTCCGAATGAGGGTTCTGTAACCCGCCCGCAATTCAAGAGCAGAACATTCCAAAAGTGGGTGTGATTCTCGAGCCTCAGTCAACTGAAAACCTCACAGGTGATGCACGACAAAAAGTGAACGTTCACCTGTCTTCGGCCTCATTCAGCAGTTCGTCCGCTTCGAGAATGTGGAAGACGGAGCCCTGAGTTTCAAGAATTCCAGCCTGTTTCAAGTCAGCAATCGCGCGACTGACCGTTTCCGGTGTCACGTCGGCGAGCTCGGCAATGTCGCGTCTGTTCAGCGGCGGTTCAAAGGTCGTTTGGCCTTCATCTGCAAAAAGAGTAAAGAGTTCATGTATGACAGCGGCCACACGACTTTTCGCAGGCTTGTAGAGATCATTTTCAATTCTTTTCTCAAGCCTCGCCAATTCATTGCAAAAGATTTTCATGAATTGCAGCGAAACGGCAGGACTGCGGGTGATCATGTCCATCACGGCCGCAGCATCAATGGAAAAGACTTCGCTGTCTTTCAGGGCGACACTCGTGCGGGAGTATTTGAATTCCCCAAACACTTCACGGATGCCGACAATGTGGCCGGGCCGCACCACGCGCGTGATCACGCTTTCACCCTCGGAACTTTCTCTGACAATTTTCAAGCAGCCGTTCGCCACGCCATAAATAGAGCGCGGGCTGTCACCCGAAATGAACAGATTCTGACCGCGGCGGAGGCGAATCACGGAAGAACTTTCCTGAATTTTGGCGAGTTCCTCTTCATTCAATGCAGGAAACAGACGCCTCAAAGTGAACGTTCCCTTCTGTTTCTTTTCCATTCACAGCTCCGGAGGAAGAAGTTGGCCAAGATCCTCGTCAATCGTTTCACGCGCCAGCTCGATGCCGATATTGGGCCTTTTGCCGGTTCCATTGACAATGGCACAAAAAGCAACCCAATCGCCACTTTTGAGCCGACTGTACCCTGCAAGTCCGACGGCGTCACGGGGTTCACTCAAGGTTCCCGTTTTCGCCCGCAACCGATCGCGCAGGTGCTTGGTCTGCTCACTTTGGAAGCGCTTTTTAACTGTTCCTTCGGCACCCGGAACCGGCAACGCGTTCAAGAACGCAGGGAATTCTCGGCCATCGGCATACATTCTCTGCAAGACTGCAACAACATCCCGAGCGGAAAGGCGGTTTTCATGTGTCAAACCGGAGCCTGATTCCAAAACAATGCCGTTCGGGCTCGCTTTAAACGGGGGAACCGCCTGATTCAATGTCTCAGACATGTAGGCTTCGAGCTGAGCAGCTCCACCTTCCAACGTGGCACCGTCCTTTTTCTTGTCATTCAAATCGAGTTGGATGGTCAGCATGTCGGCAATGAAGTTGTTGCTCACTTTGAAGAGACCCAGCAAATGCCAAGCCATCGGGAACCCCTCGACACTCGCCAACGGTCTGCCCAAATCGCGCCGCGCCGTCCTTTCGATGCGCACACCGCGTGCAATCGTGATCCCCTCTTTTTCGAGGAATGCCTTCAAGACGCCTCCTGCATACTGATCGGGATCGGAGACGGAACGATAGACGCGGGTGGGGAACGCAAACTGTCCGACAGTACCGCTGGCCGTGAACACATCCTTGCTCCCCTCACGGGTGCGGGTTACGGCCACGCGCGACGATTCGCCATTTTGAGTTCGCACGCTGCCCTGAATGCGGGTTGTGTCCAGAGTGTAAGGTTCAAGCGCCAAATGCGCCCTATCCCCCGGGGATTGACCGGGACTGGCCACCAAACCCATGACACTGAAATTCACAGCTGCTGCAGAAAGAGGACTGTCGTAGGCATGCCGGCTCCGCCGCGCCCCCAATTTTCGATCGAGGTCGGGTTCAATCGATCCAAATCGGGCAGTATTCACGACGAGCTGCCCCTCGACGCGACGGATTCCCGCACGCGCCACATCGGTTGTCAAAAACCAAAGTTTTTCATTGGTCAAAGACGGATCACCTTCGCCCACAAAAACAAGATCGCCCTTCAAGACTCCATTTTTCACAGGCCCTGTGGCATAGAATTTGGTTTCAATGACATGCTCACTTCCGAATCTTTGGAGCGATGCGGCGG
>JBEGJP010000155.1:0-6158 GCA_041184525.1 Pseudomonadota bacterium
GTTTCTGCCTGTGATTTTCGTCCCATAGGCTTAGCCACTCAACACTTCTCCCTGTGACAAACAGGTATCGGCAGACTTTGGACAGACTTTTGTCCTTTTCACGCTTGCCCCCCTTAAAAATGAGTTGCCATGGAGGATTTTTGACAGCTATGAGACAGCAGGTCGTGCCGCATTGACCTGAAAGAAGAGGAAAAATTGACCACTCATTCATCTTTTGAAAATGAATCCTCGTCTCCTGCGAGCAGCGCAACGACGTCCGGAATGTCCACCCGCTCTATGACTGCAAAATGGCATGCGGATGTCGAGATGCTCGACGCTATCGGCTTCAAAACACAGCCTTGGAAGGCCTCAGCGAATTCGCAATCATTGGAGTTGCCCACGCTTGACGTCAATTGGCTCATGGCGCAACCCGCGCTTCCCTACATTGTGCAACTGGTTCCGACTCAGCTCCTTTACAGAAGTTTGCAGGCGCAAGGTTTCGAAGACTCTCTGGAGGTCTTGGAGCACATCCGCGGTGAGACACTCGTTCGTCTTCTCGACTATGAGCTTTGGACAGTCCCGGAAGGTCAAAACAACTTCCTGACTCCGGACGAAGATGTCTCTGCGGACAGATTTTTGCAGTGGGTCAAGTTGTGGAATGAAATTTCTCCCGAATTTGCTGCTGAACGCTTCGTTGAACTTGAAGAGAGCGTGATTGTCGGATGTCTCACGGCCTTGTGCGAGATTGTTCCTGTTGGACTCAATCGGCAACAGGAAGAATTGAGCGATGACTATTGGATGACACCGGACAACAAGTTTGGTTTGAAGATCAAGACAAACGGCGAATCTGACTTTGAAATTCTTCACGGTTTCATTCATGCTTTGTACAGCAAAGATGTTCGCATTGCTCAACAGATTCTGTCTTATTCCGCGATGATGATTCGCGAGGAAGCTCTCGAGGATGCGCGTCGTTGGCGCCAAGGACGTCTTGAGGATCAGGGATTTCTTTCCTCCGACGAGGCGCGGTCGCTGCTTGCGCCACGTGGAAAAAAGCAGATTCTCGAGATGATTAAAAATGCAGTCGAAAACATCGACAATATCGAAACATCTGACGCTCTAAATCAGAAAGAAAAGGATGAACTTGTCATTGCTCATCCGCGCGACAGGGAAGAGTCTTTGAACCGCATTCGTGACTTTGTCAGCAGCCTTCAGGAAGACGAACTGAGACAGGAGATGGAATCCATTCTTGGCCCTGAAGAGATCCTGCGTCTGGTTGGCAACAGCCAGCCGCCAACTGAAATTCTCGTCAATGACGAAGAAGCGGTCGAGACATTTGTTGAAAAGATAGTGAACGACACACACACTCTTCTCGTTCAGCTCGAGGCTCACAGCGCCAAGCTGTTGAACCAGCGTCAGGGCGATTCCACTCAATTGCTCTTCGATCGGGTGATGAACAAGGTTTCAGAGTTTGAGCCGGCGCTGGCTTTGTCGTGGAAGTCCAGATTGGCTCGCACGACCAACGTTCTTGCTGTTGCAATGGGTGTCGCAAAGGAAACCGCAGAACTCGGTCGTGTTCTCATGGCTGTGCGCGGTTGTTTGAATATCGGTCTGCAGAAACTTTCGCGTGAACCCGCCGCCTTTGGCGTCCAAATTGCGGCGCGCAAAGGTGCTTCCGCGCAGTTCTCGCCCGATGATGAGCATGCTGCGTTCCTCGTGCTCAAAGCAGTCGGACCTGAGGTTTTATTCCAAGTGGGTTGGCAGTCCTTGCAGGAATTGGCTCAGGATGCACTGCGATCCATTCTCGGAGTTTTGGAAGCCGAGGAAACAAGGGCCAATGTGGCTGCTCACTACGATGTTCGCCTAAGTGACGGACAGCTGATCAAGATACCGGTCATGAAGCTCTTGGAGCAGGGGAGATATCTGGAAGTCAGAAAATGGCTGACAGGATTGGGCGATGTTTTTGTGGAATCCATTGCTCACATTTTGCTTTCGACTGTAAATCGTTTGCCCGTTTTTCCGATCATATTAGATGAGGAGGGCAAAGTGACCCGCGGAACAACAGATATCAGGCCCTATGAGACAATTGAAGATACTGAAAAAACAAGAGGATTCCTGGTTGGCTTGAGTTCTGTTCGAAGCGCCATGGCTCGGGAGGAATAAATGGAAAAGCTCGTTTATCGAAGCTCTGAAAGCGTAAAACCGGTCTGGAATGAGGCTGAAAATAAAAAAATTTCGGCCTTGCTTAACATGAAATACCGGGCGCTCTTGGACAACGAACAGTTCCATGTTGAGTCTGGCCACGACGACAATCAGGTGCAGATCAAGGTGACCCTCGAGCGGAGAGATCACAGTGTTTTCTATCCCATCGAGTTGATTCACGTGTACGAATCGCGTGATGATCAGAATCAAATCAGCCCCGATGAACTCGCAGCACTCATGCTCGACTACATCGATGTCTATTGGCAGGAGTATCTGAACGACGGACGGGACGTCTTCGTGCCATTGGCATGGGGAAAACACACCTGTGAAGGCATTGAATTTTTTATTCGCGGTTTTGTGCGCAACCGCAGTCTTGAGGAACAGGCCGATGAATTGTTCCGCAAGCATGGTCACGGTGAGCATGAAATAGAACCTATCTCAGACGAACTTTGAACACCTTCTTCGGAATCCAAATGAAGCTTCGAAAAAAAATTCTGGTGGCCATGTCGGGCGGCGTTGACAGTAGTGTTGCCGCTGCGCTGCTCAAGGAGCAGGGGCATGAGGTCATTGGCGTCACGATGCAACTCTGGGACTACTCCAAGAATGAAACAAGTTGCGATCCGAACTCAAAATTCGACACCTGTTGCAGCCACGATGACGTTGCTGATGCTCGCTCGGTGGCTCAGAAATTGGGAATTCCATTCTACGTTCTCGATTATCAGGATGATTTTCAAAGCAACGTCGTTGATTATTTTACAGATGAATATCTTCGTGGAAGAACCCCTAATCCATGCGTTGCATGCAATACCTTCTTGAAGTTCGACCATCTTCTTGAACGGGCGGTTCGCCTCGGATGCGATGCGGTTGCGACAGGTCATTATGCTCGGATTCTTCACGACGAGAACAGCAATGAATACAGATTGCTCAAGGGCGTGGATGCTCAGAAAGACCAAAGCTACTTTCTTTATTCTTTGACGCAGGAGCGTCTGTCCAAGGTTGTATTTCCTCTCGGTCACCTCACAAAATCCGAGGTGCGAGAGCATGCCGAGAGATTCGGACTCGTCAATGCGAAGAAGAAGGAGAGTATGGAGATTTGCTTCATACCGAACAATGACTACGCTAAATTTGTCGAAAAGAATCGGGGCGACAGGAAAATAATCGAGGGCGATATCAGGAATGAGGACGGCGAGTTTTTGGGTCGTCATGATGGAATTCATAAATTCACCGTAGGCCAAAGGCGTGGCATCGGAGTGTTTTCGGATAAACCTCTCTATGTCACACGGATCGACGCGGAATCCGGTACTGTGTTCGTCGGCGAAGAGCACCTCTTGAAGCGGGACGGTTTTGTCTTCCAGAAGTTCCACTTGATCCGTGACGTTGATTTTGGTCAGTCTTTTGAAATTAAAATCAGATACCGATCACCGCCAGCTCAGGGCTTTGTCTTAAATCATGCCACCCGTTCCGACTCTCATGTGCACCCGACGGTGCGATTCATGGAGCCGCAGCGTTCAATCACGCCCGGACAGATTGCGGTTTTGTACCGTGGTGATGAGGTTTTGGGCGGCGGATTCATTGATCGGGTTGAACGATCATGAGTTTTTCTGTTGCCGCTCAGGCGATCCATTCATGGGTCCGCGGACTTGACGAAACAAGGCTCAGCAAATTTTTTCCGGATCTCGACGCGCGCATACAAGGTCTCGAACGATTGCAGGGGCACCATTATGCCAACCGCCGGCTTGCGGCAGTCGCATTGGTGCACAGAAGCGCGCTTGTCTATTGGCCGCACGATAAAAGCCACATCTTTAGCAATGAGCGACTTGAGTTTTTGGGTGATGCCTTTCTCAATTTCTATGTTGCCGGCCGCGCGATGTCAGAGTTCACGCAAATGTCAGAGGGAGAGCTCTCAAAATTGAGAGCAGCTTTGGTTGGCACAGAGAATTTAGCGGAAAAGGCGCGTCGGTTGAAACTTCAGGACCTGCTGATGTTTGGCCGCGGGGAAATTGCCAAGGGCGGATTTCGTGATGACAAGCGGCAAAATATTTTGGCTGACGCATTTGAGGCTGTCACTGCAGCGCTCGTTTTGGATGCTGGTCAGGAGCACGCTTGGAGTTGGCTGGAGTCACTCTTCACTGCCGATCTTCTGACAGCGCAGCAAACATTAACTGACTTCGATGTCAAAACGCGCTTCCAGCAGTGGACTCAGGGGATCTGCGGCAAGCCGCCGACCTACAAGCTCATCAAGACCATATCCACGCCGCAAGAGACGCAGTTTGTGGTTGCGGGTTTTCTGGGAAAGACTGAGATTGCAAGAGCAAGTGCAACGAACAAGAGAGAGGCCAGTAAGGCGGTTGCTGCGCGGATGCAAAAGCTTGTCGATATGGGCCAGCTGACTGCAGAACAAGTGAAGAAATTTGTTGCCCAAGGCGAACACACAGAGGACTGAGAAAATGAACGTTAAAAAATGCGGTTATGTTGCACTTCTTGGTCAGCCCAACGCAGGCAAGAGCACACTGATGAATGCGTGTTTGGGAACAAAACTGGCAGTGGTCAGTGCAAAACCTCAAACCACGCGCAACAAGATTCTTGGTGTTTGTACGTCTGGGGATGCGCAGGTTGTTTTTCTGGACACACCGGGCGTTCACAGGACATCCGGTCTCCCCAAAATCAATCAAAAAATGAATTCTGTTGCATGGTCGGTTGTGTCTGACGCCGATGTTCTCTGCTATCTGGTTGATGTGTGCGAAGGATGGAAGGAGGAGGACTCGGTCTTTTTCAAGAAGCTGGCCTCTCTGGCTTCCGTCCCTGTACTCGTGATTGCCACAAAGGGCGACAAGCTGAAGTCTGAGGTCGTTGAGCGCAATCTTGCCGGAATTTCTGAGCAGATGGAGCTCTGTCTGAAAACACTTGAATCTGAAACAGCGCGTTTGCAAGACGTTCGAGTCGTGACGCGAGCGCCGGTGCTGATGTCAGCAAAGCGCCCTGCGGAAATAGAAATGTTCAAGAATCTGCTCTCGGGCTTAGTGCCGGAGGGCCCTTGGATGTTTGAAGAGGACGATCTGACCGACAGGCCGCAGCAGTTTGTGTGCGGGGAGCTCATCCGTGAACAGCTTTTCCGCCAGTTGGGTCAGGAATTGCCCTATTCGGCTGCCGTCAAAGTGGAGCGATTCGAAAGGAAGGGCCAACTTGTCGTGATTCAAGCCAGTCTGATTGTGCATAAAGAAAATCACAAAGGAATGGTGATAGGTGCGCGCGGATCTCGGATCAAAGAAATCGGACAGGCGGCGCGACTTTCATTGCAAAGACACTTGGATGCCCAAGTTCATCTCGAGCTTTTTGTCAAGGTGCAGCCGAACTGGATAGATTCTGACGCTCTTTTGGCCGAGTACGCCGGTCTTGAGAAGATGGAAGAATAATGTCGCTTGAGTTTGGCTTCGGTCTGTGTCAGTCTCGAACAAGTCGAGTTGAGCCTGTGTACAGGATCATATTCTCAACCGTAGCCAGAAGTCTGCGCGCATGCGCGATTCGGAAGTTTCCTTAGAGAGTTTGTGTTTTTCTTACCGTTTGTGATGACAGCCACGGCTTCCGGGCCCGATGAAGGCGTGTCAGTTTTTCTCGGAGTTTTTTTTCTGTGATCTTCAAAAAGCATTTTTGTCTGGACAATGGCGAAACCGCAAGCGCGGCTGGTCGTAAAAAGAGAGTTTCTTCGCAAAAAAATTCGGTGGATGTCGAAGGAGATGCTCCGACAGCAAAGCGCCGTTCAAAGGTGACTTCCAACAATGAGTCATTGGTTGATTCTTCGGAATTGCAATCTCAACAAGCGGGTCATCCGCAAACTCAAAGCAATGATGTCTCAGAAATTAAAACGGAGTCTTCTGATATGAATCAAGTGCAGGGCGACGGTTCTTGGAATAGCGATCGGAATCAAGTTGCAAGTGAACCTGGTTTTTTCGCCGAAGGCGGCGACACTCCTTACCTTGAGG
>JBEGJP010000156.1:0-51566 GCA_041184525.1 Pseudomonadota bacterium
GTTGTGGTTGCGCCTCTTGTGAATCCCGACGGATTTTTTATGAATCCGGCACGCAGAACGAATGCTAATGGCATCGACCTCAACCGCAATTTTGCAACCCGTGATTGGTGGTCAAACGCGACACAATGGTGGAAGCGGCGCAGGAATTCCGATCCGCGTCATTTCCCCGGTGTCGCACCGGAAACGGAAGAAGGAACACGTTTTCAGGTGGATTTGATGAACCGGTTGCAGCCGGACAAAGTGGTGTCGATTCATTCTCCGCTGGGCTTTCTTGACTATGATGGGCCGGGCGACAACAAGCGCCAGAATTTATCGGACTTTGAAAAGAAAGCTCGCGATCTTGCGTATGTGGTTTCGCGCAATTCGAACAACTACAGAGTTTTGGATTTTGCATTTTACCCGGGTTCGTTGGGTAACTATGCGGGCAATGAGCGTCACATTCCGACCGTGACTCTCGAACTGTCGAGCACCAACCCACGTTTTGTCGACAAGTTCTGGAGAGAATTCTTTCCGGGCCTGAGGGCTGCGGTGAAATACGAGTTCAAACGCAGCGTTTTGACTCGGATGGAAACCCTCTCGTTGCAAACCCAATCGGGCACATCGGCCTGCTGTCAATAAATCATTGAAAGGCCTGCGACCTCGGGTGTAACGAGAGTCAATCAGCTTTCGGGGGCCTGTCGCAGTGTCACGTTTTTCATTTGAACTTCTGGCAAAAGATCAGCAAACGGAAGCCCGTCGTGGCAAGCTCAACACTGTCCACGGAGAAATCCAAACTCCCGTTTTCATGTCTGTGGGGACTTTTGGTTCCGTGCGCGCTTTGGATCACGTTGATCTTGAGACCATCGGAGTTCAGATTATTCTCGGCAACACCTACCACCTGTATTTGCGGCCCGGCGCAGATATTTTACGGGAACGCGGCGGCTATCATGGCCTCATTCATTGGAATGCCCCCATCCTGACCGACAGCGGCGGCTTTCAGATTTTTTCACTTCCTCACCAGCGCGTGGTGAGTGAACAAGGTGTTGAGTTTCGTAGCTACATCGATCAGGCAGCGCGGTTTTTCAGTCCTGAAAGCAATATTGCCTTTCAGGAGACCATCGGTTCGGACATCATGATGGTCCTCGATGTTTGTGTTCCGTCGACGAGTCCGCGTGATGTGGCTGCAAAGGCCATGGAACGGACTCACCGTTGGGCGAAAAGATGCAAGCAGGCGCAAAAGAATCATGCCAATGCGCTTTTTGGAATTGTTCAAGGTGCAATCTTCGAAGACCTGCGCAAAGAGAGTGCGCAGGCTTTATCGGAACTTGATTTCCCCGGCTATGCAATCGGCGGACTCGCCGTCGGCGAAACAGACGAGGAACGCGAACACTTCACGAAATACACTGCAAAACTCCTTCCCGTGAGTAAGCCGCGTTATTTGATGGGGGTGGGCACGCCTCATGATCTTGTGCGCGCCATTCGTGCGGGCGTGGATATGTTCGATTGTATTATTCCGACCAATCATGCGCGCCAAGGAGTGGCTTATACGTTTCAGGGTAAGGTCAAATTGCGTCGGGCTGTGTTTGCAACCGATGAGACACCCATTGATACCGCCTGCGGTTGTTTTGTGTGCCGGCGTTATTCGCGTGCTTACCTGCACCAGCTGATCAAATGCGACGAGCCGACAGGCTGGCGTCTTGTGAGCTATCATAACACGTGGTTTTACGAGCGGCTTATGGAGCGCTGTCGCGCGGAAATCAGCGCCGGCACCTTTGCTTCCTTCAGTCAGTGGTTTTTGTCGAGTGCCGAAGATTGAGCTCGAAATTTAAAACGGCCCTCAGTCTTTGGGTCGACTGAGGGCCGTTTCCTTCGGTGTGCCTTTGCAATTAGCAGCACGTGCCTTCGTTTTTCAGATGGGCAACAGGATGTGATTGAGTTCGGTTTCAACAGAGCAGCGATCCAAATTCTTGGCCGCCGAGATTTCAGAGACAATCATCGCTCTGGCGCGTTCGAGCATTTTCTTTTCCCCGAACGAGAGGTCTTTGTCGTTTCTCAAGCTCGACAGGTCGCGAAGAACCTCTGCAATTTCAACAAGGTTACCCGTGTTGAGCTTTTCGTTCAAAGCACGGAAGCGTCTGTTCCAAGTGGCTGTCGACTTTTTAGACGGTGACTTTAAAATATCATAGATGCGTTCCACTTCACGCGGCGAGATAACAGCCCGTAATCCGACGGTTTGTGCTGCTCTGGTGGGAACCATGACCTTGGCACCGGTGGCGTGAATTTTCAGAACGTAAAAGTCCTGTTTAGTGCCTGCAATTTCACAGCTCTCGATGTTTTCAATTGTGCCGACGCCATGGCAGGGATAAACCGCCTTTTCGCCAACACCGAACATCACTCTTTCTGAACTCATTTCTCTAGCCCTCCAGGAGAAGTGGTTCACAACCATCAGGATGGGAATTCAAAACCACCCAAGGTCTGTTAAGCAAAACCATTGCCAAGAGGTTTACAGTTCGGAGGCGCTCTTCACGGCAGGAAGCGAACGTAGACGAAGTATCCCGAATGGGGGACATCTGACGGCCGAAAAACCCTGTCTTTTGTGTTGAACTTGCCCGGAAAGTAAGGAGACCCCTTTCGCAAAGGTAAAGGGTTGGGTATCACGTGGCGGTTGTCTGTGTCAATTGTTTTTGCTTTCTGATGAGGCACGGACGAGTGTGTCCTTGTTTGTTTGCTTTGCCTTCCAAATTTTGTTTCAGACCCATTGAATCGCGGGGTTATTAGCTTTTGGGGTGATTCTACATGCTGGAGACTTATTCAATGTCAGGGTCGCTCAAGTTCGTGGGTAAAGTGCGTGATCCTCTTCACGACACCATTTCGTTTACCCAGATTGAGAAGCAAGTGATCGACTGTGCTGAATTCCAGCGCATGCGCCGCATCCAACAGACGGCTTTTATCAAATATGTTTTTCCCGGTGCCACCCACACGCGCTTCGTGCATGCACTGGGCGTGATGCACATGGCCGGAGTTTTGTTGAACTCGTTGGTATCCAATCAAGAGCGCATTCTTGAAGCTCTCAGGGTGTCGTTGGAGCATTTGCCTGTGACCATGCAGAAGTCACATGGCCTGACGGAATTGCACCACGGCAGTCTCACACAAACGCGTGATGCGCTGCGTTGGCTGAGGGATCCGGAAGTAGCACAGGTTCTTCGTCTTGCCGCGCTTCTTCACGATGTGGGTCATGCTCCGTTCAGTCACAGTTTGGAGCGTTTTATGCCCACGTGGCAGGAGTTGGCGAATGCGCTGCCACAACTCGCGCTTCCGGAATACCTGCAATCAGCCCTGCAAAAAAAGATCGATCGCCGCGCAGCAAAGCACCCTCAAGGGCTTGAGGGACGTGTTCGTCATGAAATCTACACTCTCATGATTGTCGCGCGCATCTTCTCGGGACGTGACGCGCTGCTGACCACTGAGATGGGTCAGGATGTCTGCGCAGTTCTTGATCTGGATATTTCTCCTCGCGATGCCGGCGTTTTGCAGCAGAGCAAATTGCAAACGTTGCTGCATGAAGTGGTGAGCGGCGAAATTGATGTCGATCGGATGGATTATCTTTTGCGTGATTCGCGCGAATGTGGAGTTGTTTACGGTTTGTTCGATGCCGGTCGGATATTGGATTCAGCCTGTTTCTATCTGGATGCAACCAGCAAAGAATATCATTTGGCCATTCGACGCAGTGGCGTGGCTGCGTTTGAAGATTATCTGCGGGCGCGCTGGAGTATGTATCAGCAGGTTTATTTTCATAAAACAGCCACTGCTTGCGAAGCTATGCTGGAAGCAATTCACAAAGCATTGAATCGATTCTCGTTGCCATTGGATTTGGACTCTTTTTTGTCATTGGATGATTCTTCGTTCCTTGAATTTGCATCCGAGAAAGTGCAGCGCAGGGACGTACGTGGAATTGCTCTGCTGAAAGATCTGCTTTTGGGGCGACGGTTGTGGAAAAGGGTGTATGAGGAGTCAGTTTCAGTTTCGCAACTCTCGCTCTCGCCATCATTGTGTCCTGCTACGGTTCACCTTTTACGTTCACAGGGAATACCTTGTGAAATGCTGGAGAGCAGCACAAGCCTCACGCGTTTTTCTCCAAAGGGCCGCGACCGTCAATCGAAGAACAAGTTGAAGGTGGTTGTGAAGGATGTGCACGGGCTCCGCTTTCTAGAACCGATTGAAATGCATTCGAAGCTCGTCAATCGCATGGATGAAGAGGTTGTGATTCGTCGCATTTTCGTTGCCCGTGAGGATGAGGCGGGGCAATTGATTGATGCCAAAGATGTGCAAAAGCGGGTGTCGGCCGAGGTTGTGAGTCCGCGCACAAGTGATGAGTTATGAAAGCAGTGTCTCAGTTGTTGTGGTCTGATTATATTGTTTCGGGTTGGAGTTTTTTCTTTCGCTGGCCTGTTGCCAACGCAGGAGTCTTTCGCTCCGTAGGGGTTTTCCTTGGCCCCCTTCTTCAGATGTTGGTCTTTCTTTTATTTTCGATGCCGCTGTTTTTTCTTTTGCCTGCGGGCATTCAGCATTGGGCTGTGATGTCGGGATGGCTGGGTCTGTCGATGATGACAGGTTTTTTTCACGAAGATGGTTTGGCTGATACGGCTGATTCTTTGGGTGTTTCGAAGTTCAATAGCGGCGACTCTCTCGAGCGGATCCAGTCAACTTTCAAAGATCCTCGTTTGGGGACTTTCGGTGTCAGCGCGCTCGTTTTGTTTTGGCTTTTTCGCTATGGCAGTGTGGATCATGGCCGGCTGATGATCGGTGGTGCTGCGATCGCTTGTTTGTTCTCCCGTGCCATTTCCCTCGGTTTGGGTCTCTATTTCTTTCCACGGTTGAAGAGTGCAAGCACCGCACGGTCGTCGCACGTGATGCAGGCGGTCAGTTTGCGTCATGCGTCGTTTTGTCTGGGGTTGGCAGTTTTCTTAGGTACGCTGCTGTTGTCCGCTGCGTTTGTTTGGAACTCTTCGGCGTTTTTTGTTGGTCTCTCAGATCGGGACAGGGGTGAATGCGTTTTAAAGTTGCTGGTTGGAATTCTGTTTTCAGCCTTGGCGTCGGCATTTGTGCTCAAAAAATTGATCTGCAGGACCGAGGCGTTGAACGGGGACCTTTTAGGAGCCACCGTCTGTTTTTCTGAGATTCTCATAACCACCTGTTATTTAATTATTTTTTGAATATCTGATTAAGTCGAGGCGGTTTTGGTCCGAGGACGTTCCCGACAGGAGGGACGACCATGGCTGTAAGACTTGCTTTCGCGAGTGACCGCAATCCGACGATGCGCACAGGGGCCGATGAGCGGCAAGATGTGTTGACGGGAAAGCGGGTGCTCATTGTTGACGACAGTGCATCTCAACGCCGTCGGCTGCGTGAAATTTACGAGAGTTTGGGGTTGCAGGTTGTCGGTGACGCCACCCATGGTTTGGAGTGTTTAACGCTGACAGAACGTTTGGATCCGGACATCATTTCCCTCGATGTGATTATGCCGGTGATGCACGGCGTCGAAACGTTGGATTATCTTCGGGAGAAAAAGAACAGGGCCGTTGTCTTTTATGTGAGTGCCTTAGGAAACGTGGAAGCTCTGGCAGAGGTTCGTTCGGCAGGCGGACATCTTCCCGACGCCATTTTCTCGAAAAAAGATGGCCGAGATGCTTTTTCTGAAGTTCTGACCTCAATTTTTACCGGCGACGCCCCATCAGTTCCGAATTCCTCCGAAGAGCTGTCTCCGTCCGAAGTCCAATCTCCGGAAGCCGTTTGAACGGCTGTCGCACCCCATCTTTTGCCCCTAGTTCCTTGCAGCCGCCCCTTTAGCGGGTGACACTCTGAGGCTCATTGTCGAGAGGCGACGGGTTGGCCACGGATCGTGAGTCAGTTTCGTCAAGGAATGATGCGTTATAAAAGGAAAAGAGCCTGTTCGGCGGTGCGCCGGAGGGGGGCTCGGATGGGGAGGTCGCTGGCATGGAGACTTTGAACTGTGTGTCCTTCCCACAACTGAAGAGGTCATTTGTGGACATGGAATCAATCGGCCAGGAAAAAGTGACTCCCGTGATTTTTACTGTTTCTGACGGCACAGGTGAAACAGCAATGAGCATCGTTCGGGCTGTCCGAGTGCAGTTCGAGAACGCCGACATTCAAATCGAGAGATTCAACAAAGTGCGCACGCGCGAGGTTCTTGAGCATCTTCTGCAGAGAGCCTTGCGGGAAAAGGCAACTTTGGTGGCGACCATTGTTGACCCTGAACTGCGTGTTTATCTTATTTCGCGCGGCATGCAGCTGGGCGTCCACATCGTTGATGTCCTTTTCCCGCTTCTTGAAACCCTTTCCACTCAGCTGGGTCGGCGCCCCAGCGCCATCCCTGGTCTTCTGCGTCAGTTGGATCAGGACTATTTCAAACGCGTTTGGGCGGTCGAATACACCGTCCGCCATGACGACGGCGTCGCGCTTCATGATTTGAATGAGGCCGATATTGTGCTTGTGGGTATTTCCCGCACTTCAAAAACTCCGTTGAGCATGTACCTCGGCCACAAGGGATACAAAGTGGCCAACGTGCCTCTCGTGCCGGGAGCAGAACTTCCCACAGAAATTTTCTCTGTTGATCAAAATAAAGTGATTGGTCTTGTCATTGATCCTTTGCGTCTGACCGAAATCCGCACAGCACGGGTGGAGGCGTTGGGAAGTTCAAGCCAAGGGGATTACGCAAATTCCGCAAAAATCTTTGAAGAGCTCGAGTGGTCGCGTGAGATTTTCAAGCGCAACAAACGATGGCCTGTTCTTGATGTGACCGGCAAAGCTCTTGAAGAAACCGCTGTTGAAATTGAGCGCATCATTCTGTCGCGCTTCCCGCACCTGCAGGAATCAGGGTTTTAAGGACTCAACGAGACAAGCCGGCAGCGAACGAACAAGGCAGCTCAAATTTGGAGTGTCCAGCGGGTCCCGCGCGGCGTGTCCTGAATCACAATGCCTTGACTCAGAAGTTCGTCTCGAATGCGATCGGCCGCCGACCAGTCTTTACTTGTGCGCGCATTTTGCCGGTCGTTGAGCAATCTTTCGATGTCTTGCGGGCTGAGTTGCCCACCCAGTTTGAACTTGGCCAATCCAGTAAAAAACTCAGAGGGCGTGGTTTGAACCAATCCCAAAGTTTGAGTCAGCCACGATTTGATCACGGGCCATGTGTTTTCCAAACGCTCCCGATCTTTCTGATGGAGTGTTCTTCCTGCTTTCTCGTTAGCAGCAAGCCCCGCATTGATGGTGCGCACGGTTTCAAAGAAGACACCCATCGCAGCGGCGCTGTTGAGGTCATCAGAGAGTGCTTCGCGCATTTTTTGAATGAGATCATCAAGAGAGGTCAGAACTTCCAGTGTGCTGGTGTTGGTATCTGAAACGCTTTCCTGAGCATAGCGGTCGAGCAATTCAACGAAGCGGTAGATTTTTGCGAGCTTTTTGAAATTCTCGTCGGCAAGCTCCATCGTGAAATCGAGCGGTTGTGAATAAGAGACCGACAGAAAAGTCAGGCGGAGAACTTCCTGCGGGTACTTCGCAAGAAAGTCGGCAATGGAAACGAAATGGTTGGTGCTCTTTGACATTTTTTCGCCATAGAGCGTGACCATACCGGCGTGTAGCCAAAAGGATGAAAAGGTTTTGCCTGTGGCACCTTCTGATTGCGCAATCTCGGCTTCATGGTGAGGAAAAATGAGATCGCGACCGCCCATGTGAATATCGATGCTGTCACCAAAAAGAGCATGGATCATGGCCGAACATTCAATATGCCAACCGGGGCGCCCATCGCCCCAAGGGCTTTGCCATTTGATTTCACCCGGCTTGGCAAACTTCCACAGCGCAAAGTCGAGAGCATCTTCCTTGGATTCGTCGACTTCAATGCGGACACCTTTTTGAAGCTCATCGATGTTGTTCTTGCTCAGCTTTCCATAGCCCGCAAACTTTCGGACCCGATAGTACACTCCGCTGCTTGAGGTGTAGGCAAAGCCCCGTGCGATGAGAGTTTCGATCATGTTGATGATCTGCGGGATGTTCTCGGTGACCTTGGGTTCGTGCTGGGGGCGGTGCAGGTTGAAGTGGCGCAGCATTTCGTCCTGCTCACCGACGTAGCGATTGACAATGGTTTCGCAGCTCACACCTTCGTCGTTGGCTTTTTTGATGATCTTGTCATCGACGTCGGTGATGTTGCGCGCCCAGAGGACATCGTAATTTTGATCCACAAGTGTTCGGTAGAGAAGATCGTAGGAGAAGAACGTCCGGCTATGGCCGATGTGAGTGTTGCTGTAGGGAGTCACACCGCAACAGTACATTTTCACGCGCGGGCTTTGAGGGTTGAACACTTCTTTCCGACCCGTGAGGGTGTTGTGCAAATGCAAAGCCATGCCGGCATCCTCAATCAGTGAGAGTCAAATAAAGAAAATGCCAGAGCATCTGCTCTGGCAGAAGTTAGGACAATCTTCGTTTATCCAAAAATCCTGTCAAAGAATCCGCTGCCCTGCCCTTTGACAGATTCTCCGTGTTTTTCTGCAAAGGCACGGAGATGTTCTTCAGCATCTTTGGAGAGTTTGGTGGGAATTTCGACAGAGATTTCGATGACCAAGTCGCCCTTGCCACGGCCATATTTTTCAAGCTTGGGTATACCTGCGCCTTGAATGATGAGCCGTTGGCTGGGTTGCACACCGGCAGGAATATCTATCTTGCGCGGGGTTTCCTCAAAACAATCGAGGGTGATTTCCGTGCCTAGAATCGCTTGAGCAACACCGAGTTTGAGAGGAAAAATGAGGTCAAATTCTTCGCGTTTGAATTTCTCGTCTTCCGTGACCTCGATAAACACATAGAGATCGCCCGAAGGACCGCCGTTGGCGCCCCCTTCACCTTCACCTGAAACACGGAGTCTCATACCGGAGTCGATACCGGAGGGTATTTTTACTGTGATTGTGCTTGTTTTGGTCATGTGGCCCGAGCCGCGGCAGTCGGTACAGGGTGAGGCGATTTTCTTGCCTGAGCCGCTGCAGTCCGGACATGTGCTGGCGTAGCTGAAGAAGCCTTGCTGGACGACCACTTGCCCCTGACCGCGACAGGTGTTGCAACTGACCGGCTTTGTTCCTTTGGCAGCACCGCTCCCTTCACAGGAGGAGCACTGCACACGACGCGGGATTTCAATTTTTTTCTCGGTTCCGAGAACGGATTCTTTGAAAGTGATTTTGAGATCGTAACGGAGGTCGGCGCCACGGCGCGCGCGGTTTCCTCCGCCGCGACGACGGCCCGCTCCGCCCTGCATTCCGCCAAAGCCGAAGATGTCTTCAAAAATCGAGCCGAAGTGTTCGAAAATATCATCGACGTTGTTGAAGCCGCCTGCTCCGCCGGGGCCCTGCACGCCCGCATGTCCAAATTGATCATAACGGCGACGCTTGTCTCCATCACTGAGGACTTCATATGCTTCGGCTGCTTCCTTGAACTTTTCTTCGGCTGATTTGTCGCCCGGATTCTTGTCCGGATGGAACTGGAGAGCCAGTTTTCTGTAGGCACGTTTGATGTCATCCGCCGCGGCGGTTTTGGTGACACCGAGAACTTCGTAATAATCACGCTTTTGCTGGGCCATGTGTGTCCTCACCGACGTGGAAGCATGGATTGCCTCTGCGGGCCCTTGAAAACTAAGCCACGCCGGCATCGTGTCAAGCGCTTTCCTTCTTCGGAAGTGAGAAAGATGTCAATCAGCCAGTGACTAAGGAGAGGCGAGCGAAGTCAGGCAGTTCTGCCAAACTGGCGGGGAAATCGAGCCCTTTCGAAACAGCGTGGCGAGTGCGGGGACTCTCGGCCTGTTTGACTTCGACAGACTCCGAATTTTCCACCAGTTTCTTTGCAAGGGCCGTGTGGAGATCATGGCCGGCTTTGTGGGCGATGACATGACCCAAGAGCGGAGTTCCGAGGAGAGCGAGATCGCCGATGCAATCGAGAATCTTGTGGCGAACGAACTCGTCGGGTGCGCGCAAACCAGAGGTATTCAGAAGCCCTCGTGTCCGGCTGACGACAATGGCGTTCTCCAGACTGCCTCCTTGGGCGAGTCCGCGTGACTGCATGAATTCCACCTCTTCTGCCGTACAGAAGGTGCGGGCATGGGAGAGGGCCTCGCAGAAACTGCGGCCGGTCCAATGGAGAGTCAGGCTTTGTGAGCCAATCAGGGAGTTGTTTTTGAATTCAATGGAATAAGTGATGCGGGGTTCCTTCGAGGGCTCAATGCGGATGAAACGACTGGGATCGCGTGCATCAGAAACTTCGATGGGCTTTTTGATGATCCGGATAGTGCGGGGGGCCTCGAGTTCTTCAATGCCCGCCTCGTCGAGGAGGATGAGCCACGGCACGGCTGAGCCATCTACAATAGGAAGCTCAGGAGAGTTGACGCAGATGCGCGCGTTGTCGATTCCCAAGCCGAACAGTGCGGCCATGAGGTGTTCGACCGTCGAAACGTAAGCCTTTTCCGAGCCCAAACGGGTGGCCAGCGTCGTGTCGAAAACCGATGCGGGGTGTGCTGGGATTTCAACCTGAGGGGTGAGGTCGGTGCGGATGAACCTGATGCCGCTGTGGGCAGCGGCGGGATGAATTTCCATGTGAACCGGCCGACCGGAGTGGAGTCCAATCCCAGTGTGGCGGATGGTGCGTGCCACTGTTCTCTGGTTCAAGTTCAAATCTCCTCACAAAACAGGCTCTTTGGCCACAGATGCCGCCAACGAACGAAACCCTGCTTACCAGCCCCTAGGGGGGGCGGGCAAGCGAAACCCATAGGATGTCGGTCATTCCTCTTGTGAGTTTAGCGCGAAGGGGGAGAGAACGGCAGGCGGAGTCGGCCGATGTCAAGTTCCTGACATTGCTTGGCGTCATATTTTCATTCTCGGACTCAAATCCGGCAGGCATGTGAGCTCCCTGTTGACCATCCGTCGGATGCGATTTAAGCGTGCATTTAGAAAATCAGCGCAGGAGAAAGTGACGATGCAGGGTGTGAACAAAGTGATTTTGATTGGCCGTCTCGGACAGGATCCCGAAGTGCGTATGACTCCCAATGGTCAAGCTGTTTGCAGCTTGCGTTTGGCCACCAGCGAAAGCTGGACGAAAGATGGCAACAAGGAAGAGCGCACAGAGTGGCATCGAATTGTTGTCTGGGGCCGTCAGGCAGAATTGGCCGGAAAATATTTGAAGAAGGGCCGCTCTTGCTTTGTGGAAGGCAAACTCCAGACCCGCAGTTGGGATGATCAACAGTCAGGTCAGAAGCGCTACTCGACTGAAATCGTGGCCAGCAACATTCAGTTCTTGGATTCCGGAACCGGACGTGGCACGGAAACATCATCAGGTCCTGATTATGCGGGTGATGCCGGAGCCGAAAATCCGTTTTTTGCCGGTGGTCCTTCGTATGACAACGGCGGAGCGAATCGTTCCGCCGGTGCGGCGGGTCAAACAGCACGCGCTGTCGATCTCGACGACGACGTTCCGTTCTGAGTGCACACTCTGAATGACCTTCATGAAAACCTTGCCCCTCAAGGCAAGGTTTTTTGTTTTATCAGCCAATGAGAACGGAAAATGAACATGAATATTGTGGTGGCAGGCGGAACCGGACTGGTGGGTCGCGAGCTTTTGCGGTTGTTGTCCGAGAAGAAGGAAGTGCGGGTGTTGGCGTTGGTGCGTCAGATTCCCTCTTCACTTGCGGCGATGGAGAATGTGAGTTTCCGTTCTTTTGATTTCGATTCTGATGCGGAATACGAATGGCTTTCAAACCAGCCTTGCGATGTTGCTTACTGCTGCTTGGGGAGCACGCGGCGCAAAGCAGGCTCGCGCGCGTCATTCTACAAAGTTGATTATGAATACCCGGCGCGCTTGTTCGCCGCTCTTCAGAAGCAGAAGCCGCGGGTGTGTCTTGTGTCTTCTGTGGGTGCCGATCACCCGCGCGGTTTTTATCTCCAGACAAAGGCCGCATTGGAGGAACACTTGAGGAACAGCGGTCTGCCGTTCATTCTTTTGCGACCCTCGCTTCTGTTGGGAAAACGGGATGAATTTCGTTTTTTTGAAGGTCTGGCGCGCGTTTTAATTGAACCCGTGCACACGCTCTTGCGTCATTCCTCTTTACCGTCTGCTTGGCGGAAGTATGCGCCCGTTCGAGCGTCGGAAGTGGCTCAAGCGATGGTGCGTGCCACGTTAGACAAATCCCGCGAGCAGCGCCCGCGCATTCTTGAGGGAGAGGATCTGTGGCGAGAGTCGTCTGTTTGAATTGAGTTTATGGGATGCCCGATGATTTGACGGGTGCCTCTTCAGCACTTTCCCATGCCACTTCCGGCCACCACTTCTGTTTCAATTGCGGATCGAGTTGTGCAGGTTCAACGCTGTCTCCCGGGCGCGGCAGAACCAGTTCAATGTTCCACTTTTTTGCGCCGACAAGGAGTCTTTCTCCGGGTTCTGTCCAGCTGTGGGTGGACAAGCTGAAAGTGGCCCAGTGGATAGGCAGATAGATTTTTCCTTTGAGGTCCAAAAAGGCGCGCAGAGCCTGCTCCGGTCCGATGTGAACATCAGGCCATGCTGAGTTGTAGGCAGCAGACTCCATCGCAACCAGATCAAACGGGCCGTATTTTTCTCCGATGGTCTTGAATTCGGAAAAATAGGCGGTGTCACCGCTGAAGTAGAAGCGTTGTTTTGCCCCCATAAAAACCCATCCGCACCACAAGGTGGAATTCCGATCAAACGGTGTGCGGCCTGAGAAGTGGCGCGCAGGGACACAGGCAATCGTTGTGTTTCCCCACTTCAATTCGTCCCACCAATCGCACTCATGAATGAGTCGGAAATCGACGCCCATTTCTTCGAGACGATCGCCAACGCCCAGAGGCACAATGAAAGGCACGTTGAGTTTGGCAAGTGACTCAACAGTTTCACGACAGAGATGGTCGTAGTGATCGTGGGAGATCAGAACGGCATCCAATTTGGGGAGTGCGTTGAGCGCGAGAGGAACGGGAAAAAATCTTTTCGGACCAGCAAAAGAGACGGGTGATGCCCGTTCTCCCCAAACAGGATCGGTGAGGAAGCGCTGTCCGTTGAGTTCAATCAACAAGGTGGAATGTCCGAGCCATGTGACCCGAAAACCAGTGGTTGGAGGTTGGTCGAAATCGTGTTGCGTTCGTTTGCGGGTTGGGATTTCTTGCGCGGGTGTGCGCTGCGCATCTGAGAAGATCAGCCGTCCGAGGGCACTCGAGAAATTGGTGACTTCAGGAAGGCCGTTCTGGAACTTTCCATTTTTCCATTGGGGTGAGGCTGTTTTTCTTGCGTGCCGCGCCGCTCGTGCGGCTGCGGCGTCAGCAAGACTCGCTTCAGCTGTTTGGCCTGACGGCGGCGTGGGGGCAGCAAGACTCCGTCGCAATGGAAAAAGGGTGGTCAATGATACTGTCCCCAGTGAACCGAGAAAGGCTCTGCGGTTGAATCGAGTGGGAGAGCGTTCATTCTTCACGGCGTCGAAAAATCAGCGCAGTGCTTTTTTGAGCGTATCACCAATCTCTCCGGCACTGAGCACAGTATGAATGCCGCAGGCGCGCATGGCTTCATATTTTTCAGCAGCCGTTCCTTTGCCGCCCGAGATGATCGCACCGGCGTGTCCCATGCGCTTGCCTTTGGGGGCCGTCTGGCCGGCAACGAAGCCCACCACGGGCTTTTTCATGTTGGCCTTGATCCATTCAGCGGCTTGGATTTCCGAAGTTCCGCCGATTTCGCCAATGAGGATCACGGCGTCGGTTTCGGGATCTTTGTTGAAGAGTTCAAGGACGTCGATGAAGCTGGTTCCGTGGAGCGGGTCACCGCCAATGCCCACGCATGTGCTTTGGCCGATGCCGAGAGCTGAAAGCTGGCCAACAGCTTCGTAGGTGAGTGTTCCTGATTTTGAAACAACACCGACGCGGCCGGGCTTGTGGATGTGGCCGGGCATAATACCGATCTTGCAGGCTCCGGGTGTGATGACGCCGGGGCAGTTGGGGCCAATGAGACGACTGCGACCGTTGGCGTGGCCGAGGGCCTTTTTCACCCGCAGCATGTCGAGAACCGGAATGCCTTCGGTGATGGCGACAATGAGCTCGATGCCGGCGTCAATCGCTTCGAGGATGGCGTCCGCAGCAAACGGGGGGGGAACGAAGATCATCGTGGCATTGGCCCCGACTTCTTTTCGTGCGTCATAGACGGTGTTGAAGATGGGTTTGTCGAGGGTTTTGGTGCCACCCTTGCCCGGGGTCACGCCGCCGACCAGATTGGTTCCATATTCTGCGCATTTTTCAGCATGAAAATGTCCTGCGCTGCCGGTGATGCCTTGGCAGATGAGGCGGGTGTTTTTGCCAACCAGAATGCTCATGTGAGAAATCCTCTCGTTCAAAATTCATGAAAGCGTGCAGAGTGTATCAACGCACCGCGTGGACAATTTTTTCTGCGCCGTCACTCATGGAGTTGGCGGCAATGATGTTGAGTCCGGACTCATTGAGAATTCTTTTGCCCAACTCGACGTTCGTTCCTTCCAGACGGACGACAAGCGGAACTTTCAGGCCCAGCTCTTTTGCAGCTGCGACGACACCATTCGCAATGACATCGCATTTCATGATGCCGCCAAAAATGTTGACGAAGATACCGCGGACAGCAGCATCTTTGAGGATGATGCGGAACGCTTGTGTGACTGTTTCCTGGCTTGCCCCACCGCCCACATCGAGGAAGTTGGCAGGTTGTCCGCCTTTCTGTTTGATGATGTCCATCGTTGCCATGGCGAGACCGGCGCCGTTGACGAGGCAACCGATGTTGCCCTCGAGCGAGACATAGCTGAGGCCAAATTTTGAAGCTTCCAGCTCGCGTGCGTCTTCCTCTTCAAAGTCGCGGAGATCTTGAATTTCAGGATGGCGGAACAGGGCGTTTTCGTCGAATGCCATTTTGCAGTCGAGGATTTGCATTTGGCCGTCTTTGGTGACTGCCAGCGGATTGATTTCAATCATCGAGCAATCATATGCCATGAACGCATTGAACAGACCGCGCAGAGTTTTTTCGAACTCTTTTGCCAGCGGTCCGGTGAAGCCAAGTCGTGCACACATGGTGCGCACGGTGAAGGGCATCAGGCCGATGGTCGGATCGATGTTGGCTGTGACAATTTTTTCAGGATGTTTTTCGGCAACTTCTTCGATGTCCATTCCGCCTTCGGCAGAGGCCATCACGCCGATGGCATCAGACTCGCGGTTGACCACAAGGCTGAGATAATACTCTTTTGCAATGTCGGAGCCTTTTGCCACCAGCACTTTATGCACTTTTTTGCCTTGATGGCCGGTTTGTGGGGTGACGAGCTGCATCCCGATGATCTTTTGAGCCCAGTCGTGCGCCTCATCAGGCGTGCGTGCCAGTTTGACACCGCCGCCTTTTCCGCGACCGCCGGCATGGATTTGGGCTTTGACGACACTGAGTGCATCAGGACCGAAGGAGCGGGCTGCCCACTCGGCCTCAGTGGCAGTGTGGCAGAGTTTCCCTTTAGGAATGTTCAGACCAAATTTGGCGAGCAGCTCCTTGGCCTGATACTCATGAACGTTCATCTCGGACTCCTCAGTCAAATAGTGGCTGCCGTGCACTGAGAGTGCCAGCTGCAGACGACCTCGCGTGTGATACCGGAAAACCTTACACAAAAACCAAAGGCCTCGCTATCGCGAGGCCTCCGGAAAATCAATGGAACGTCGGGGCTTAGCACCCCGAATGGCGGGCGGTGATCACATCATGCCGCCGTAGCCGGCTCCTGCGCCTGGAGCAGGAGCTGCCTTCTCATCCTTCGGACGTTCAGCGATCATGCACTCGGTCGTGAGGAGAAGTGAAGCCACCGAAGCGGCGTTCTGGAGGGCTGAGCGTGTCACCTTGGTCGGGTCGATGATGCCGGCAGCCACCACGTCTTCATAACGCTCTTCCTTGGCGTTGAAACCGAAGGTCGTCGTTGTGTTTTCACGGACCTTTTGCAGAACCACAGAGGGCTCTTGGCCGGCGTTGTTGGTGATTTGGCGGAGCGGCTCTTCAACAGCGCGGAAGATGATGTCCACACCAAAGCGTTCGTCGCCCGTCACTTTCTCACGCAGCGCAGGGAGGATCTTCTGGGCGCGGATGAGAGCGACACCACCGCCAGGGACGATGCCTTCTTCCACCGCGGCGCGGGTGGCGTTGAGCGCATCTTCCACGCGAGCCTTCTTTTCTTTCATTTCTGTTTCTGTTGCAGCGCCGACGCGGATGACAGCAACGCCGCCTGCCAACTTGGCGAGACGTTCTTGCAGTTTTTCGCGATCGTAGTCGCTTGTGGTGTCTTCGACTTGCTTACGCAATTGCTTGATGCGGGCTTCGATGTCTTTCTTAGCGCCTTGGCCGTCGATGACCGTGGTGTTGTCTTTGTCGATGCGGATGCGCTTGGCAACGCCCAGCTGTTCAATGGTGGTGCTTTCGAGCTTCATGCCCAATTCTTCCGAAATGACAACGCCACCGGTGAGGACAGCGATATCTTCGAGCATGGCCTTGCGGCGATCGCCAAAACCGGGAGCCTTCACAGCCACCAGCTTGAGGTTGCCACGGAGGCGGTTGAGAACGAGTGCTGCAAGAGCTTCGCCTTCCACATCTTCCGCGATGAGGAGCAATGGCTTTCCGGTGCGGACGACCTTTTCGAGGATGGGCACGAGGTCTTTGAGGCTCGAGAGCTTCTTGTCGAACAACAGGACGTAGGCGTCTTCGTAGTTGACTTCCATGCGCTCAGGGTCGTTGACAAAATAGTTCGAAAGGTAACCGCGGTCGAACTGCATGCCTTCCACAACTTCGAGTGTTGTATCCATGCCCTTGGCATCTTCCACTTGGATGACGCCTTCTTTGCCTACTTTTTCCATAGCGTCGGCAATGATGTTGCCGATGGCAGTGTCGGAGTTGGCAGAGATGGTGCCCACCTGAGCGATTTCGGTGCGGCTGTTGGTTTTCTTGCTGAGAGTTTTGAGTTCATTGACGACTTCGGCAACGGCTTTATCGATACCGCGCTTGAGGTCCATCGGGTTGTGGCCTGCAGCCACCAGTTTCACGCCTTCACGGTAGATCGCCTGCGCGAGGACCGTGGCTGTCGTTGTTCCGTCACCGGCAACGTCGGAGGTCTTTGAGGCGACTTCCTTCACCATTTGAGCGCCCATGTTTTCGAACTTGTCTTCAAGTTCGATTTCTTTGGCCACAGTGACGCCGTCTTTGGTGACGTTGGGTGAGCCAAAGGATTTGTCGATCGCGACGTTACGTCCGCGTGGTCCCATGGTGATTTTCACTGCGTCTGCGAGGATGTTGACGCCAGAAAGGATTTTTTTGCGGGCATCTTCGCCGAAGTTGATCATTTTAGCTGACATTTTTTATCTCCATGCAATTGAACAAATGTGAGGTTCTGTTCTTAGTTGTTGACGATACCCAAGATGTCGTCTTCGCGCAGAATGAGGTGTTCAGTGCCTTCGAGTTTGATTTCAGTACCGCTGTACTTGCTGAACAACACCCGATCACCGACCTTCACTTCCATAGGGCGCACTTTGCCGTCTGCAAGAACCTTGCCGGCTCCCACTGCAACCACGGAAGCTTCCATCGGCTTTTCCTTGGCGTTGTCTGGGATCAGGATTCCGCCGGCAGTTTTGGTTTCTTCCTCAACACGTTTGACCAGAATTCGGTCGGCCAGAGGACGAACTTTCATAATAACCTCCTAAGAATGAGTGCCATCCATATCAAGTTTGCAAGCTCTTGCACAGCGCGTGCATTAAACAGCGGCCGCTCCAAGCATGCGCCCCAAGACGTTCGGGAAGCTAAGCGGCATCCACATGTTGTCAAGGCGGGTCAAAAATCCTTATTTTTTGGACAGATCCGAATGGGAGTGCCCGAACGTTGCGAGGGGCCTGCGGGGACGTGATTAGAGGACGACATGTTCCTTGTATTCGCCAAAAACGGTGCGCAGTGTATTGCAGATTTCGCCAATGCTGGCATACGCGCGGACCGCTTCGAGAATAAGGGGCATCAGGTTGGTGTTGGAATGTGCCGCGAGGCGCAGCTCCTCAAGAGCGTTGGCCACGCGGGCGCTGTCTCTTTCTGCCTTTATTTTGTGCAATTTTAGAATCTGATTTTCTTCGACGGTCTTTGCGATTTTCAGGAGCCCGCGGGGAGGTGGTTCAGTGATCGTGAATTTGTTCACTCCCACGATAATGCGTTTTTGGCTCTCGATGTCCTGTTGATAGGTGTAGGCCGACTTTTGAATACTCGCTTGAATGAACCCCTGTTCTATCGCCGGAATGACGCCGCCGAGTGCGTCGATTTTCTCAATGAGAGACGCTGCTTCATCTTCGATACGTTGGGTGGTGGCTTCCACGTAGTAGGAGCCTGCCAGCGGGTCGACCGTTTCGGCAACGCCGGATTCATGAGCGATGATCTGTTGGGTGCGCAATGCGATGCGGGCCGACTCTTCGCTTGGGAGAGCCAAAGCCTCATCACGGGAGTTGGTGTGGAGACTCTGTGTTCCACCGAGCACTGCAGCCAAGGCTTGGATGGTGACGCGGACGATGTTGTTGTCGGCCTGCTGTGCCGTGAGCGTGGAGCCTGCCGTTTGCGTATGAAAGCGGAGCATCCAGCTTTTAGGATTCTTGGCATGAAAGCGCTCGCGCATGATTTTTGCCCAGAGCCTTCTGGCTGCGCGAAACTTTCCGACCTCTTCGAGCAAATCGGTGAATGAGTTGAAGAAGAAACTGAGGCGCGGCGCAAAGTCATCGACGTCCAAGCCGGCATCCAGAGCGGCCTGCACGTAGGCAATGCCGTTGGCCAGAGTGAAGCCGACTTCTTCTGCGGCTGTGCTGCCTGCTTCACGAATGTGATAGCCGCTGATGGAGATGGTGTTCCACTGAGGAACGTCTTTTTTGCAGTATGCGAAGATATCGGTGATCAGACGCATAGAGGGTCGCGGCGGAAATATGTACGTCCCGCGCGCAATGTATTCTTTCAGAATGTCGTTTTGAATGGTGCCGCGCAACTGGTGAGCCGCAATACCCTGCTTTTCTCCGACAGCAATGTACATGGCAAGCAAAACGGCGGCCGATGCGTTGATGGTCATCGAGGTGGATATTTTGTCGAGTGGAATTCCCTGCAGAAGAATTTCCATGTCGGCGAGAGTGTCGATAGCCACGCCGACCTTGCCCACTTCTCCCGCGGCTTGCTCAGAGTCAGAATCGTAACCGATTTGCGTGGGGAGGTCGAAGGCCACGCTGAGGCCTGTTTGTCCTTGTTCGAGAAGATAGCGATAACGGGCGTTGGATTCTTCTGCCGTTGCGAAACCTGCATATTGGCGCATGGTCCAAAATTGGTTCCGGTACATGGAAGAATGCACGCCGCGCGTGAAAGGGTATTGGCCCGGTGCATTGAGCTGAGTCAGAAACTTTGCCTGATCTCCCAAATCCTCGGCATTGTAGACACTGTTCACCGTTGCGTTCGACGCAGTGACAAAGCGTTCGGAACGTGCGGAGTTCTTTTTTTCTGATTCTTTCACGGTCTGTTCCTTTTATTTACACGTCTTTTTATTTGCCGGCCTCGGCGCGTGATCGGCGGCCCGGGAATTCGGCCCAAAAAGCCTCGTTGAAAACCTTTTCCATTGCGGCTTGAAGGTCGGGAAATTGTTTTGCCCCGAGCGGCGATTCGATCCTGACCAGTGCATCTCGCCCCCAGATGAGTTTGCCGCTGTTGGTGTCCACAAGGAGCAGCGCGACGCCAAAACGGACGGAATAAATGTCGTTTTCGGTCATCTTTTCCAAAGCGGTGATCACGGGAATGAGAATGGAATCGGTGTTTTGTACGGCACTCGAAAATTGATTGAGATGGGAGATCCACTTTTGGGAACCCACAAGACAGTGCTTGTAAAAATCGAGGAAGTTTTTACGCGCACGACATTCTTTCGACAGAAGCAACGTTTCGCGGGCTATGCCGCTGTTGGTCAGTTGCCCCACGGCCTTCATTTCGGAGCCGATGTCACTTGCGAGGCGTGGGTAAGACGTCAGTGCCGTCCTGACGGATTGGAAGGAAATTCCGTTCACGTTGGGTTGATTTTTGAATGAAGCGAGAATTCGCGACTCTACGAAAGTTTGGACCTTTGCGCTGGCAGCCGTTGTGGGATCGATGGAGGTCAGCTGGACCGGATGAGGCATCAGAATCGGAGTGAACGCAGCGATGCGTGCCGGATTCAAAGCAACGGCGTCGCCTTGGACACCCTCACGTGATGCCGGCACCGAGACACAGCCGAAGGACAGAAGCACAAGAGCCAAAATGCCGGAGATTTTGGAAGATATTTTCATGGATACCCTCAGAACTTGGGAATTGCCCGTGGTGGGGACCATATCTACTTGGACTCCTTTTGTCATGTGATTGGCGGACGAGTCTCGCGGTCAGCCAGCGCCGTGCGAGGATGGGCCAGCAGTCTGCACCTTGAAGGTGCCCTCAGTAGGAGAGTCTTGCTTTGCGACGCTGCGAACATCAGACAATGACGGGTGCGAAAAGGCGGCTGTTTCAACTGGCGATCTTCTGTTGGGCAGGTTCCGTGATTGCTGAGGCGCGCGCCGTGTCTGTCATTTCCATTGCCGATGTCGTGGAGCGCGTTTTGCCGGGTGTGGTGAATATCCGCACGCGCGATGACGTCAACTCAGTCAAATCGGAATCCGCGGGTCGGGAGGTTTCGGCTGAAGGCCAGAATTCCGCATCGGCGGATCCCTTTTTTAAGCTTTTTGTTTCTCCCTTGGAGGTGATTCAAAAAGAGACTCCGCGTTCGAGGGGATCAGGGTTCTTTTATCAGTCAGGTTCATTTGTCGTCACAAATTACCACGTGGTGAAGGATGCACAGAGCATCGAAGTGGTACCGGCTCATGAGCGGTGGGGTTTGAGTGCCACGTTGGTTGGGATGAATAAAGACGCAGATTTGGCTCTTTTGAAGTTGTCCAACCCTTGGGTGAAGGCCCGCCCGATGAAACTGGCCAACAGCAGCCGAGTGCGAATTGGTGAACCTGTTTTTGCCATCGGCAACCCCTTCGGGTTTGGTCATACTGTGACATCGGGAATATTGTCTGCGAAAGGGCGCACCATTGGTGAGGGTCCCTTTGACGATTTTCTTCAGACGGATGTGGCGATCAATCCTGGCAATTCAGGCGGGCCGCTGTTCAATATCAGGGGCGAAGTGATTGGTATCAATACGGCTCTTTTGTCGGATGCCCGCGGGATTTCCTTCGCCATACCTACTGAGGTGGCGCGTCCTATTTTGGATGCGATGCGCAGGCCTGTGGGATTGTCCCGCATGGCATGGCTGGGCTTAAGCATGAGCAACATGAATGCGCGGGGTGCGCAGCGCGACTCCACCGGACTTCTTGTGACGCATGTTGTACAGGGCTCTCCTGCTGAACTGTCTGGTGTTCAGTCGGGCGACGTGATCCTTTCGATCGATGGCAAGAGAATGAATGACATCGGCGATTTTCGAAAAATCGCGCGTATGATGTCCGCAGGTATGAAATTTCAAGTCTTGGTGCAGCGCGGGAAAAGCGATCGCGTGTTGCAAATTATGACGGGGCGGATGCCGAAAGAATTTATTTCGGGTCGTTCCCGATCGGATGTGTTCTGATCTTTCGGATGTGGGCAACCGTGGACCGAATGAGCAGGTCGCTGTCGGTGCTGCGGGTCTCGAGCAATCGCTCTATTTCTTGATCATTCAGGGCATGCAGAGCATAAAGTGCATTTCTCACCAAGCCTCCGTATTTGGCGCGAGTCATGGCACTCCCTCCGAACCACGTTTCATATTGTGAAGGCGACATGCCGGCCACGTCATGGAGGCTGACTTCATTGAGAATTTTTCGAGGCGATCTGAGTTGAGCAATCGTCTGCAAATCGGTGGTCTTCAAGTTGTAGGGGCAAACGTCCTGACAAATGTCGCAACCATAAAATTGATTCTGGAGATGAGTCACAAATTCATCTGAGATGATCTCCCGGTTTTCGATCGTGAGATAGGAAAGACAGCGGTTAGAATCAAGGAAACGATTTTCAAGGAGTGCAGAGGTCGGGCAGGCGTCAAGACACAGCCTGCAATCACCGCAGGTGAGGCTTTGAATGGCTTCGGCCGCAAGAGGCTTTGTCAGATTTGCATCGGCAACAACCTCAAATGGTGCAGAAACGAGTATGTGAGCGATAAAGAAAAAACTTCCCACACCCGGTCTGATGAGCATTGTGTTTTTTCCAACAAACCCCAATCCTGCGATTCGGGCGTGCGCTCTGTCGAGAAAGGGCAGAGAGTCTGTGACAACACGCCAGCTCAGATCTTGAGGGTGAGTGTTGGATTCCATGACCTCTCTTTGCCATTGTGTCATCACTTGATCGAGAGCTTTTTTAATTGAACGATGGTAATCGGGAACGCGAGCGTAGCGCGCCGTTTTTTGCAAAATTCCCGAATTTATTTTTTCGTCCTCAGCCCGTTGAGCAGGCTGATTCCGGACGGAGTGTCCGGTGGCATAAGGAATGATGAGAGAGATGATCGATGAAACACGTTCGAGTATGAGTCTCGGATCTTTTCTCGCCTGCGAATTCTTTGCGAGATAGTGCATTTGTGCATGCGCGCCTGAGTTCAGCCACTGTTCGAGAAATTTGAGGTCTGGATCGAGATCAGGCGGATTTTCGTTCAGTTCCCAATACTTCGTCCAGTCTTTCAAATTGAGAACGGAACTCCACTGGACTCCCGCTTTTTTGAGATGCGATTCAAGACGCATCTCGGGTTTTGCAAATTGCACTTTTAAGCCTTTTCAATTTTTCACAGTCGTGTGGAGCGTGCGGTGGAGCCCTGGTGCGTTTCGCTGTTTCATGTGAGCTTCATCCTCGGGATCAGCATGGACAACGACATCAGCATCAAATTTTTCTTCGATTTTTTTCTCAACGGCCTCTGTAATTTCGTGGACCTTTTTAAAATCAAGGTCTGCAGGAAGCGTGATGTGAAAGTCAAAGAAGTATTTGTGGCCGCTGCGGCGACCTCTGAAATTGTGGACATCAAGAATCAGATTGCTGCACGCGGCAATGACGGCAATCACATCTTCTTTGAAATGGTCGGGAAGATCGTGGTCGAGGAGATCGTCGATGCTGCGGCTGAGTAGCTTGAACCCACCCCACCCTATTTGTATTGCAAAAACGGCGGCGAGGAGGGGATCGAGCCAAGTTTTTCCGGTGAGTGCGATGGCTCCAATGGAAGCTGCGCTGGCCAAGTTTGCAATGACATCGGTCTGGTAGTGTTCGGAGTCGGCAGCAAGAGCAGGGCTGTTGTATTTGCGGGCCGATTTTTGCAGACCGCGTGTGATGAGATACGAAGCGCATGAGGCGGCAAGAAAGAAGATGGCTGTCGGCCACGAGTGCATCAGTGCCGAGGGTTCACCCTGAAGATCGGACCATAGTTTTTGCCCGCTCGAGATAATGATGAGCACAGCACCGCCAAGAATGAGAGCTCCTTGGGCCAGTGCGGCCATCGATTCTGCTTTGCCATGTCCGTAGGGATGATTCGAATCAGGTCGTTGACGCGCAAAGTGGATGACCTTTTGATTCAAAGCGCTGACGCAAACATCGAGCGTGCTGTCCCAAGCAGAGAGCGCTACGACCATCGATCCGGTCAGGAAAAAAAGCATGAGTTTGCAAAGAGCAAGGGCCCCGGCGGCACAGGCCGCGAGAAGTGCGGCACGACGCGGGCCATGGATTTCGTCGGGGGATGGTTGAGGAGTGTCGTGCGTTTGAGAAGCGTGCGTGTTGGGTGAGTCGGCTTGGTTGTCTGTCATGAGTGGAGCCCCGCACTGCGCCCTGTTCTGTTCACCCGGAGTGCACTTCGCGACCTGAAAGAGGCGGGCTGAAGACCCTGCGGTAGATGGGCAGATTTTTTCCTACAAAGAGTGCCTCAAAAACAGTGGTGTAGGGAAGTGGCTCGAGGCGCGACGGCAGTGCTTCAGGAGCCGACTCCGTCCATGCGCGCTTTGAAATCAGCTCTCGGACACAGTCGAAATAGTCTTCACTGTCAGTTTTGAACCAAAAGAAGCCCGACTCGGGATTGAGCTTCTGTTCGAGGAGTTGCAAAAAAGGCTCTTGCAGGAGACGATTTTTTCTTTGCTTTTTCTTTGGCCAAGGATCAGGGAAGAACACGCAGAGTCCGTCCAAGGAGTGGTCGGGCAAGTGGGAGAGAGCTTGCCGCGCATCGCTGATGAGGATCTTGGCATTGTCCAATCCGAGCGTTCTGATTTTGCGGGCAGCCTTCACCGTTCTTTTGTAGGTGATGTCTATTCCGAGCACGTTCCAACTGGGGTTGTGCTGGGCAAATTCCAGTACGTTTTTTCCCATGTAGCAGCCCACTTCAATGAGGAGGGGCTTTTCGACGGCCTTGAAGATGTTTGTTTTTGATTCCTGCCATTCAGTGCCCGTCAGGAGAACATCCTGATATTCCAAAGCTTCGTGAAGGTAGGGGTTGAAGTGCTTGTCGGGCGCGGCTTGTCCCTTTTTCATGCGTTCCACAAGTAGGCCAGCTTGTCTCATGTGTTTCCTCGCGCTCTCTGGTGGAAGCCGTTTGCGGGCAGAGGTCAAAAGACCCATTCGGCCTGAAAAAAATGCAGCCGGACCTGTCTTTTGTCTTCCGATGACCCACTCAAATGAAAGGCGCACGCGGCGCCACTGAGGGGAGCCATAATGAGGCTTAAAGAGAGACTCAAGACAGACTTTCAACCCAGCACCCGAATTTCGCCTCAATGTCCGAAGTGGCTGATGTTCCTCAAGCTGTTGGGGGGTGCCCTGAGCTTGGCATTGCCGATGCTCTCTTTGACAGCGCACGGCGCGGCCGAGGGGTGCGGTGCCGATGCGTTGAGTGCCCTGCCGAGCCGACCCGTGGCTTTGAGCCGCGTGGAGCGTTCGGGAGAAGGAATTGTCCGAGTCGCTTGGCCTTTGCGCGCCGCCGCGGATGAGGAAGAAGAAGTGGGAGGCCAGCCGCAGCAATTGCAGACGGGCGCCGCCTTCGACGTGCTGCGCTGCCTGCCGCCGGGGCGTTGGGTGGCGCTTGGACAGGGTGAGGTTGTGGCAAGAAATGGAGCTCTCGTCGAAGGAGTTCTGAATGTGGCCGGTCAGAGTGTGTCGGTGGACAAAGGCGTCAGCGCCGAATTGATCTCTTCCGGTAACTTGCACCCGACTCCGATGGTGGGTGACGTGATTGTTGTTCGGAAGCGGGAAATAGTGGCGAAAATGGCGCTGACTCCCAAAGTGACTCTGCCCACAGAGGATCTGTTTGGAGCAGCGGCACTTGCGGATGGTGCGTTGGAGCTGACACGCAGCGGACAGAAGACACTGCGATCGATGATCACTGAGTCGTTTGCGGCAGCGCGAGGTCGACTCTTGATTGAAGTTCATGCTCAAAGACCCGGTTCCCGCGTCCGATTGCGTGAGGAAACACTCCAGCGCGCCAAGAGTATTGAACGTTATTTGCGTTATGAATTTTCGCTCGACAAGGAGCAAGTGGTCGCCGTGGGTATGGGCGCTGACACTTATGTGCCGGGGTTTGTCGAAGAAGGGACAGCGCGTGACTTTGTCGTGCTTCGCATGCTTCCAGTGCGAAATTCTGTCCCATACTGAATCTGTCTAAGAAAGATCCGCGAGCTGCGGAAGCAAAAACGGAGCGACCTCGAGTCACTCCGTTTTTGCTTTAATTAACGAACAAAAGGCACTTTTACTCTTTATTTAATAAGCGCGAGTGCTTCATCTTCGCTGAGTTCTTTTCCGGTCGGAATGGAATCGACTTGAGATGCGGTGAGGTCGATGATGTGAGTGCCCTGTTCGGAGAATTTCTGTTGGATTGTGATGGGCAATTCTCTGAGAGCCCGCTTTTGGCAACCGGTGATGAAAAACAGCTGCGAGTAATAAGAAATCACCTTGTTTTCATACTGCTGGCAGAGGATTTTACTGTTTGCCTTTTGCGCTGATTTCGGAAGTGCATTGAGCTCTTCCGCTGAACCGACCGGCTTTCGGCTGCCATCGGCGCTGCCCAAGGGGTTGAGTGTGGAGTCGCCTACGATTTTGTAGAGCGCGTCCACTTCGCGCTGGTAGTTCCCGTCGACGGAACTGCCGGAGTCGAGCTTGTCCAGCTGTTCCGGAGAGACAGTCACTACGGGTGCGTTCTTTAAGTTGTGAGCCTGCAATTCGACATAACTTGAAAAACTGCGTTTTTTGCAGCCGTCGATGTAATAGTAGTCTGTACCCGTAGACGTGACGTAGCGGCCGTTGAGTTCGCGACAGACTTTGGAAGTTGTCAGGCTCTTTCCATTTTTTCCGGTCCAAGGTTCGCCAAAAGGAATGAGGCGATAAATGTGCGCCGGTATTTCGGCGACTTCTTTCTTTTGCGAGTAGACCAAGTCATTCAGCAGGTCGGGATCTTCAACGGGTCGTTGAAGACAATCGACAATAAATGAGGCGACGTCATAGTAGGTGACGACGCGGCCTTCGAGCATGGCGCACGCTTCTTTTTTTGTTTTCACAGATTGAAATTTTTGCAGAGCGCGAAGTTCAAGGGGAAGCATTTGCTGGACTTCGCTTCTTTTTGCTTTGGTGTCTTGAGGGGGGGCTTCGGCTTTGTCCATTTTGCTCGCCGGCAATGGAAGGTCGATCTGTTTGTCGGCTTTGGTCGCCGCGGCAGGTGTGGGTGTGGATGTCGGTGTGGGAGCTTGAGGTGTTGGAGATGGTGTGACAGTTGCGGGAGAGCTCCCCTGTTGGGTTTGGGCAAATGACTTGGCGCGCTCCAAGCCGATCGCGACACACACCAGACTGCTTACAATAGGAGCAAATTTTTTGTTTTTCTGGCTCAGTTCTTTGAGAAAGCTCACAACGCACTCCTTGCACGACCTCAAAGGTCCTATGAGAGTCGGAACTCTTGGCATCTCTCTTGAGCATCCGGAGAGCGCATGTCAGACTTTCAGAGCCTCAAGAGCCTTTTCTGACCGGATTGGGGGTGACGGGTCGGCCAGAACCCGGACAGTGCCCGAACCTTGGAGCAAGCGGTGTCCAGATGCAAGTCAAGAGACAGACTGAAACTATTGTTGAAGTTGTAGATTTTCACAAGGCCTTCGACGGGCGCTCTGTGTTGTCTGGTCTCCACTTGTGTTTGGAGCCCGGCGAACATCTTTCGATTCTGGGGCCGGGGGGCTGCGGCAAAAGCACGTTGCTCAAAGGCTTGCTTGGTCTTGTGCGTCCGGATCGCGGGAGTGTTTCCTTGTTTGGCCAGAATTTGGCGGAACTGGGACGTGAGCAAAGAAACGAGCTGCTTAAAAAGGTCGGAATGGCTTTTCAGCTCGGTGCTTTATTTGACTTCATGACAGTCCGCGAAAACATCCTGTTTGCCATGGAAAACATGACCCAACTGTCGACATTTGAGATGGAGGAGCGTGTTCACCGCATGCTCGCCAGTGTGAATTTGCCAGCCGCTGCGCGCAAGTTGCCCAGCGAGTTGTCGGGCGGGATGCGGCGGCGTGTGGGTATCGTGCGCGCGCTTGCGACGTCGCCCGATTTGGCCCTTTTGGATGAACCGACAGCGGGTCTGGATCCTGTCACGTCGGCGGTTGTGATTGACATGATCCACCGCTTGGCCGCTGAAATAGGAAGCAGTTTACTCTGTGTGACGTCGAGTGTTGAGGTGGCTTTCACCTTCTCCAAGAAGGTGGCAATGATGAATGAGGGTCGATTGGTCGCCAAAGGAACCTGGGATGAGTTGCATCAACTGCAGGATCCGTGGATCACTCACTTCCTGGATGTGCGGGGCTATACACCACCCGACAGCACACAACGGGAAGACACAAAATATGCCTAGATTGAATCACCCTGAATCGAATATCTCCGGACCATCGGGCTCTATTGTTTGCACAGGTGTGAAAACACACAATCTCAAGAGCCTCAATCTTCAGCTGCCGCTTGGAAAGTGGATTGCCGTGACAGGAGTTTCCGGCAGCGGCAAAAGCTCTTTGGTTTTTGATACGATTTATGCTGAAGCGCAGAGAAGATTCCTCGAAACACTCGGGACCTATGAACGCCAATTCCTTCAGGGATTGCCCTCAGGTGAATTTGAGACGCTGGAAAATGTTCCTGCTGCAGTCGCCTTGAAGCAAACCAATCGTTCCTCTGATCCCCGCTCTGTGATCGGAACGAGCTCAGATGTGTTCGACCCGTTGCGGATTTCATTCGTCACTCTGATGGACGAGAGTTGTTCTCGCTGCGGAGCACCGGCAGAGACGCACGCAGCGAGCGAATTGCTTGAGAATCTGAAGAGCGCCTTCAATTCACCCTCCGATTCTGAAATTTATAAAATCCTCGCGATTCCATTCTCGCTTCCGGAGACAGCCAAGGAACGCAAGAGCACTCTCGACAGTTTTGTGCTCGAGGGTTTTACGAAGATCATTTCCCAGAAGCAGTTGATCGAAATTGATGAGATTCGCGCAGATGCAAAATCGTTGGCATCCCTGCCGAATGACATTCTCGTTGTGCTCGATCGGCTGTCGTCTGACACGCCCGCGGATGAGCTTCGCAATCGGGCCGATTCGGTGTGGAGTCAGGTCCGTTTTTCAAATCGTTTCTCAACGCTTCAAATCATGAATTACAATCCTGACACGGAGTTGATTTCTGAGGGACAGATCTTTCGTGTGCAGCCCTACTGCTCCAGCTGCAACGAGACAACAACACTCATTCAGTCCTCGGACCTCGACTGGCAAAGTGTTTTGGGCTCGTGTCGTGCGTGCCGCGGTTTGGGAAATGTTGCTGTTCTCGATGAAACAAAAATCATTCCCGATCCGCGGCTGAGTCTCGCGCAGAGGGCCATCAAACCATGGGCCTCAGATGTTTTTGGTTGGATGAATGATGAACTGCTCGCTGCCTGTCGGAGTTTGGGGATCCCTAGCCAGACACCGTGGAACAAGCTGACAGCGGAACAGAAAAAATTGATATGGTCGGGAATAGACAACGACGAAGGCAAAGAGAAACAAAGCAGGAAGAGATCAAAATTCGTCTCCATTGAAGAGTTTTTTGCGGCTCTGGAGGCTGAGCGTTACAAGCAACAATCTCGAATTCTTCTCGCAAAATATCGCAAATACGTCACATGCAAAGACTGCAGCGGCTCACGATTGGGTCCTGCAGGGCGTCAAGCGCGTTGTGCTTCGCTCAGCTACAGTTCTTTGATGCATGGAGAGATCCGCAAAATCCAAGACTGGATGAAGGCTGTGGAGGCCGACACGAAATACCGACATCGGTTGGGAGGCTTGCGGGAAATTTGGGTCGAATTGGATCGCAAGATCAATCTGCTCGTGAGACTGGGCTTGGGTTCGAGCTCACTGTCGAGGCGTTGCAAGACGTTGAGCGGTGGCGAATACCAGCGCGTTCTGTTGACGCGTGTGATTGGCAACGGCCTGACAGACGCCTTGTATGTGCTCGATGAGCCGAGTGTGGGATTGGGTCGTGCCGAGATTCCGGAGCTTGTCGCCTCTTTGAAAGAATTGCGTGACCTTGGCAACACGGTTCTGATGGTTGAGCACGATCCGACTCTGATAAAAGAGGCAGACGTCTGGGTCGAGCTGGGGCCGGGTGGCGGCAGCCGCGGCGGTGCACTTTTGGCTCAGCGTTCCGACGGGCAGCCCGCTTCGGTTGTGATGGATCTCAAGTCACTGAAGTTGGAAAAAAGGATCAGAAAGGAGCGCAAAGAGACAGGCAAGCCCAGCAAAGCGCCTGCGCGGGCGGCCGATCGCGTGTGCTTGCATGGATTCAAGATGCACAACTGTGCAGAGGTTTCCTTTGGCGTTCCTCTAGGCCGATTGACGGTGGTGGGCGGTCCGAGCGGAGCAGGTAAATCGACTTTGATGCACGGCGGTTTGGAGGCCGCGCTCCATTGGTTGACCGAAACCGGCCAAACTTCAAATGATCAGCCGGATGTCGATGAAGGCCGCGGGACGTGGACACACCTCGAAATTCCTTCTGATTTTCTTTCCACACACGATATTGTGAGTGTTGAACAGAGGGCCATGCACAGGTCCATCACCAGCGTGCCGGCCACAGTCCTTGGATTGATGGATTTGCTTCGTAAGAACTTTGCACAAACACCCGCCGCGAAAGAAAACGATCTCATGCCGAGCGACTTCTCTTTCAATGGGGGGGGCGCCTGCGACGAGTGCGGTGGACGTGGTTTCCTGCGGGAAGATCTCTTTTTTTTGGGAGAGGTCGATAAGGAATGCCCTGCGTGTGCCGGTGCTCGCTACCGACCGGATGTTCTTGCGGTGTTCTGGAAGGGAAAAAGTATCCACCAGTGGCTCTCGACGAGTCTCGAGGATTGTCTGCTTGCTTTGGCTTCAGAAAACGGTTTTGCGAAGCCGCTGGAGATTGCTGTCAAGCTGGGGTTGGGGCACCTCCCGCTGGGTGTGCCGACGACCTTCATTTCGGGTGGCGAGGCGCAGCGATTGCGTTTGTGCGCTGCTTTAACAAAAGGCAGTCGTCGTCTATTTTGTCTTCTTGATGAGCCCACCCGAGGGTTGTCGGAGAAAGATGTCGGACAATTGTTGCAGACCTTGCAGGAACTGACCGCACGGGGGCATACCTTTGTAGTGGTTGAGCATCACGCCGCCTTTCAGGAATTTGCGGATCAGCTTGTTCTGATGGGGCCCGGGAGCGGAAGTCAGGGTGGACGCATTGTGAAACGTGAAGAAGCTACTGAATCGGAGGAGTGAACTTTGGCACGCTTTGGCGGAACAGACATTCCCTTGTCACGATGGATGGGAATTGAATCCAAACAAATCCAAGTTGTGGATCGCAGGCGCAAGGAAACTTTCATCGAGAAAGTTTACGGCGATGATGTGATGAAAGTTTTTTACGGTCATCCTGCGGGCGTGGCTGTCACCAGCCGTATTCTGACCAACCGCTTTTTGAGTCAGCTCTATGGGGCTTACAACGATTCAGCGGCAAGCAAGCACAAAATTGAAGATTTTGTTGAAGCGCTCGGGATTGACATCAGTGAGTGCAGCAAAGACCTCGTTGAGTACGTCAGCTTCAATGATTTCTTTGCCAGAAAATTGAGATCCGGAGCACGGCCTGTGGCTCAGGAAGACAAAGCGGTTGCTTCACCCGGTGACGGGCGCCTTCTTGTCTTTCCTAAAATTGATGAGACCACCTTGTCTTACGTCAAGTGGGCCCCCATTCAGCTTTTTGAATTGTTCAACAGGAATCAGGAGCTGGCAGAAAAATACCGCAACGGAAGTGCACTTGTTTTGCGCCTCTGCCCTGCGGACTATCACAGGTTTCATTTTCCTGTTTCCGGTAAAGTGGGAATCACCAAGACAGTTCCCGGTCTTTTGCACAGTGTCAGTCCCTATGCGCTTGAGCAAGGTTTGCCCGTATACTGCCTCAACAAAAGAACACTCTGTGAATTGAAGTCCGGTGAGACGGGCAGTGTGCTCCTGATGGAGATAGGAGCCCTGTTTGTCGGGTCCATCGTTCAAACATACCGCGCAGGGACGCAGGTCCAGCGGGGTGATGAAAAAGGATATTTCAAATTCGGCGGGAGCACTTGTGTGATCTTCTTCGAACAAGGTGCAGTTCGGTTCGACGAAGACCTGATCAGCAACTCTGCAGCCGGTCTGGAAACCTTGGTACAAATGGGTGAACGGATTGCTCTGGCTGTGCGATGAAAACGCCCGATGTGTTCACATTTTCCATCGTGACACCTCAAGAGGCACGTGCTCGGGTGGCAGGTCTTCTCGATCGCGCTTTTAAAGTCTCTGCCTATCAGGATCATTTTCCGCATATTTTTTTGCCGACATCGTCTGCACGGATCGTGCTCGCTTTAAATGGGAAAAATGAAGTGATCGGAACCTGCGCGATTGATACCGAGCTTTGGCCTGAGCCACGTATGGCACAAGGCGCGTGTGTCGGGAGTGTTGCGGTGGATCCTCACGTTCAGGGACGTGGAGTGGGACGGCAGATGCTGCGCTGGACATTGGATCAGCTGTCGCTTCAGGCGCAACATGATTTTGTGTATTTGTTTTCTGATCGTCCCGCTTTTTATGAATCATTGGGCTTTTGTTTGGCCGGGACTGAGACACTGAATATCCTTGATGCCTCCAAGATCGGTCCCTCCGCGCCGTCCTTGGGAATGGAGTTGATGAAGCCCGTACCTGCTGCATCGCTTGACTGTGAGCAGCGGTTGAGTTTGTGGAGTGCTCTGGAGGCAGGGCGTCACAGAGGTGAGAGTTGCTCCAGTTGGCTCAAATTCAATGCTGTTTTTGAAATTCCGGATCTTCTTGTGACATCTTTGCACGACAGCAGCGGACGATGGCATGCGGGAGCATTTATTGGGAAGGGAATCGATTTTCAGGGCGTCATGCATACGTTTTTCGCCCGATCAGAGTCGGTTCTTGTTGAATTTCTATCTCGATTTGCGGCTGAATTCAGACAGGCGGCAGCACAGTTGTTGTTGGCCACAGGGGTTTGGTCACCCTCCTTAGGCTCCCTTCTGCAGGAGCGGGAGCGAAGGCCGCTGTTCATGATCCGAGGCTTGCGACAATCCACAGCGGAAGTGATTTCAGAAGTGGAAAGTCAATATTTGTATCCTCGCGCCCTTTTCAGCAGTTGAACAAGGAAAGTTTTCTCTTCAATCGATGTGTGTCAACCACATGAACATCATGTTCCGTGACGACAATATCGACGGGTTGATCGTGAGCTTCGTGCGGGAGCGTTTGATTCTTCCAGAAGCAGACCTCGGGAACGCAGGTGACGGCCAGAACATTCTCACCAAACTGAGATAAAAAGCGGTCGTAGTACCCTCCCCCGTATCCCAATCGAAAACCTTGACTGTCGGCTGCGAGACAAGGGGCGAGGACGATCCAAGGGCCGTCGGAAGCAGGTGAATAGGTCCGCGGTTGGCAGGATGAAGGCGGAACCGGAAGGTTTCTTTGATCGCGGGGCCAGTGGTGGATGTCCGCATTCCAAGGGTACCAATTCAGGGTTCCGTCAGGCAATGCATGGGGCATCCACCAACTCCGCTGTTGGGCCGCCTCGATCAGATTCAGCTCAGAACCGATGGCATAATATCCTGCCCAAGAGCACTTTTGTGAGAATCGATCGGCTTCCGAAGGGTCTGCGGACCGAAATTGTTCCTGAAGAAACGAGTCGAGCTGCTTGAGGTGGGATTGTCCCCAAGGGCGTCCCGCAGAAAACGCCCCCTGTCGTTCCTGCTCTCTCATCACAAGAGCTCTCTTTCGGAGTTCAGCTTTTGAAGACAGCGTGGGAGGCATGGCTTGTCCGCTGTGGGGATCTGCGTTAAGCCATTGGGGTGTCTGGACACCGTTCGAAGAAGGGAATTGAAACATGACAGCACCTGCAGCCTTGGTGGAAAAAGCATTCGGCAACGGCCAATACTATTTGATTGACGTTGAAACGGTTGTCTCTCTTTACCGTGATGCGGGCTATGATGTCGACAACGAAGATGAAGAAGTTCCCAACGTTCTCACCATCGACGGGCATGAGTGTTTCTTCACCGGCGATCTCGTGAAGAGAGATCAGGTCTATTACGAGATCATCATCGTAGCCAATGGCTTCAGCTGGGATGAGGTCGAGTCCGACGCGGATTTTGACGACGAGGAATGAAGCGAGCCACGAGCGCTGTCCTCGGCCGCTCTTGAGGAGCATTGACGTTGGTTGAATTGATGTGGCCCGGAAAGGAAAATGCCAAGGCACTTTCTTTTCATTCTCCGACAACGCGGTGGGATGTCTGGAAGCCGCTTTCCCTCGCGTACTCCGAGAGCGCCAACACAATCAGTCCACCGCATCACCGTCTGATTGCGGAAGACAACCTCGAAGCACTGCGTCTATTGCGCGAAGAAGGCAAAAAATACGACGTCATTTATATCGATCCTCCCTACAACACGGGGAGCAGCCTGACCTACAAGGACAGGCAATCACACAATTCCGCCTCAGTGACAGAAGCTTGGTTGGACCACATTTATCCAAGGATGCTCCTTGCACGGGACGTGCTTAAGGACAGTGGAATTCTTTTTGTCAGCATAGATGACACTGAAGCCTGTCATCTGTTGACTCTCCTGCGCGAGATTTTCGGCAAAGAAAATCATCTGGGCACCATCAAATGGAAGCGGAAAAGAAAACCAAGTTTCCTCGACAGCCATTTGAGTGCCACCTTGGAATACGTTTTGGTTTTTGCCCGTGATGCCCGCCGCTGCCCGCGGCTGGTCGGCAAAGAAACGGAAGAACTCACGCGCCCCGTTCTCAATGCAGTCAACAAAGTTGTTGAGCGCATCATACCGGAGGGGATGCAGGCACATTGCACGGATGGAATGTATGCCCCCGGTGAATACCGCAATCGGTCGCTGTCATTCACACTGATTGATCCCCTTTGCGTGCGGGGAGGACGTGTTATGAATGCAGCACGTGTCGAGGGTCCCTTTCGAATTCAACAAGAATTGTGGCAGCAGACAGGATTCATCACACGTCATTTTGGCCTGCGGCGACGTGTTTTAGAGAGCGAGCGCAAGCGGCGGCACGCAGAAGACGACGGTACCGCATGGCCTACCAATGAAGACGCTCAAGAGGAGCTCAAAAAGATATTTGATGGGCAACGGGTCTTTGACTTTCCAAAACCCGTCGGACTGTTGAAAGAGCTCCTTGCCATGGTCGCTGTTCACGATCCTTCCTCAGTGCAGGACTGTCTTGATTTTTACGCCGGTTCGGGGACGTTTCTTATTGCTGCGCTCGAGCAGTCTCGAGAAGACGGCGTCGAGCGGAGGGTCGATCTTGTCCAAAGCCGTGAGCAAGCCCGTTCGCCGGCGTCAGAACGACTCTTTGACATCGCGGAAATCTGTGCCCATCGGGTGTTGGTTGATAGTCAGATGCGAGGATTTGTGCCCTCTCTTGGTTTCTACACCCGCAGCACAATAAGCATGGGAAAATGATGCAGTTATCTGAAGACTCCGGTCTTGTTACTTTAAAAAGTGACTTGACGGAGAGATTTCATGAGAAACCGCAAAACGTCTCAACAGGCTGCATTTTTTATCTTTTCTGCGTCGTTTCTGATTTCCGGCGGGGCATGGGCGTCCGGAGATTTTGTGATCCGCGGCGAGCAGTCCAAATCTCTTCTGTCTGAAGCCCCTGTTGAGAGTAAAATCAACCTGAGCTCTATGGAAGACTATCTGACGCAAGAAGCGCAGGATGAATTGCGCACTATGTTGTCTGAAATTGACAAGCTGCTTGAAGCGCCTGACGGCGGCTCTGCCGATGCGACTTCCGGCGTCAAGCTGTCCTTGAAACCAACGCAGGAATCCACACGCGGAGAACGTCCATGATTCAGGAAATCATCGAGCTCTTTCGATCCAGAGATCCCATTCCCTACATGATATTGGCTGTTTTTGCCGTCGGTTGGGTGATTGTGTTTGAACGATTCATCGCATTGCAATTGAGCTATCGGATTGATTTCAAGAAATTCAACGGAACAATCCGAAGAATGCTTTCTGCCGGAGACCTCGATCGTGCTCGTCAGTATTGCGTGGCATCGGGTCCGACGGGCCTGCCGATGATCACAACCAAGGCGATTGAAGCTTATGAAAATGAAAATTTCCGTGTGCGCATGGTGGTGTCGGAAGAGTCTCTGGCATTCATGCCCAGAATCCGCAGGCGCATCTCTCAGCTGCCGAATTTGGCCGCTGTAGCAGTGTTGCTGGGGGCTTTAGCGGCAGTCAATGGTGTGTGGCAGAGTTTTCAGATGGTGGATGGTCTCGAGCTGGGCCTCAAGAGTTTCGCCTTCAGCAGGGGCTTGAGTCAGGCACTCACCCCCATCGCGCTCGGCTTGGCCGCTTCTGTTTTTCTCATGATTCCATATGGAGTTCTTGATGCGATGGCGAGTCGGCTTGAGGGTGAGTACGAACACAGTCTGACGGTGATTCTCAATCTGCTTGCGCCGGAAATGCAGCCCGTGTTCGCCCAGCCCGTGGGTGTTTCCCAGCCTCCGCCGACAGAAGTGAATTCGGCATCTCAAAATCAAAAAGAACAGGCCTATGGAGCAAATGGAGGCTTCCAAGATGTGGCAAGTGCGGAGCGCTCAGAACCCGTTCCTGATGAGGAAGAGATCATTTGATCTGGCATGGGGTGCTTGGGCGGGTATTCTCGCAGTCATGACTGCTGTGGGTGCCGCGTTCGCAGGCTCTCAGCTTTTGTTGATGTACCCTCGTCCTGAGAAATACTTGATCTTTAAATACCCCAGTATGCCTCGATCCGAGGTGTCAGGATCATCACAGTTCACTGGTGAGATCCCTCTTTTATATTTGAGCCGAGAGGGAGTTGTTGTTGGACAGATCTCCGATGTTTCCGCGCCGGTGCGTCCTTCTAAAATTCTGATCAGCAGCAAGACGAAGTCTCTCGATGTCCCAGCTCTGACAAACGACATCCGAGCATGGGTGCGAGCCAATATGAAATCGCCTGTCCGCTACGTTGCTGTCGGCAACTCAGAGGCAGCTGGGCAAATAGAGCTCAATCAGATCTCAGAAATTGTTGCTCTTTTTGCAGAAATCAACAGCGAAGAATTCAAAGTAAAGAGTGTCCAGCCTGCAGTGATTCCGATGAAGATCGCAAATTCGATGTGACGAGGGGTTCATGTTTACCGAGGGGACGCGACAATTTGGAACGTGGAAGAACGGTCATCCCAGTGTCAGGAGATACACGGGTCGGCCGACTCAGGCTCTTTTGCTTTCCTATGGTCTCTGTGCCTTTGTGACGTGGCTGATTTTTATCCTGACCTTGAAACTGCGCGGCGAGTTTTTTCTTGTTGAGAGTATGAATCTTCCTCTTCATTTTGTCAGCGGCTCCGCAGCACAAGCGAAGCTGGAAGGAGAAGCGGGGGTTTCCTTGGCTCTTCAAGCAACCGGAAAAAACGATGGTTTCCGAGTGGTTTTTGATACGGGTGAATCATTTCTGATGCCCGAAGAAAGCACATTGCTTTCGAGTTATCTGACGAAACGCACCGAGGCCATGGAGGTGTCGGCGATTCTTCAAAAGCGTGTGAGTGCAGGCTTTGGCACTGCTGCTCTGTGGGTGGACAGAAGAATTTCATTCGATTCGGTTGCTCCGGTTTCAGATGCACTTGTCCGATCCGGCTTCGACACGTTGGCTTATGCTGTCGAATCTGCAGCTGAATTCAAGAGAGAGCGTTGAACATGCGTATGAACAACGTTTCATCACGATCAGCCGGATCAGCAGTTTTCTTACGTGCGCAAGTGTTTCAGGGTCCCGCCCTGCAATGCGAGTACGCTTGTCCGTTGGGCAAGAAGGGGCGGATTCGGATTGGAAAATCGGATCACATTGAACTCTCCTTGCCGTTTTCAAACTTTGCCTCGGCTGTCACTCTTTTCACGGTCACCAAATGGGGAGCGAAAGTGCATCTCGATCCGCGGATCGAGGGATTCGTCTCAGACGGGCAACGGTTTGGTGATGTGCGCGATTACATTGCTCCGCGCGGGGCCCTGAAGGAACTTGCGTCCGTGTTGGAGCCGCTTGAGGTTTCGGTTCCGCAGGGGAGTCGCGGTACGTTGGAAATTGGCGGCTACACAGTCGTTTTCCGCGTCGACAAAATGAAAGAGCTGCCTCCATCGATTCCGATCGCCGGTGCTCCCAAGGCACCCTTTGCACTGCCTGAATACAACTCAGCTCTAGAAAGATACGGTTTTCTTTTGGGTGTCACCCTCAGTGTGATGGTTTCCGCCCCTGCCCTGACTTGGCTCAGCAAAGCGCCATTGAACGAGTTCAAATCCATTGCCGACATGAGTCCCATGTTGGCCGCAGAACTTGTGCATCCCGATCACTTTCAGATTCTTCCTTGGGCCTTTGGAAAGGAATTCGATCCGACCAAGATAGTTCACCACGCGTTGCATTGGGTTGATGATTTGAGAAAAAAATGGACTTCGGAGGAAGCGGGAGTCTCTTATTCTTCGGATGTGCCTGCTCTGAGCGGCTTCTCGACACCTGAATTGAGAGGGATGCGGCAACAGCAGTGGCAGACGGCATTTGAAGATGCATGGAAGAAGAAAACCGAGCTGCGGAACACTGCTGATGTCGGATCGTTCGTGAAGGGTCAGAACGCTTATTCTCCCCTTCGGGTTGTTGTGAGCGGCGGTGATAAAGGTTCCCTCGTTGAACGAGCGCGTTCAAAAATCGAAAGAATGAATAAAGCCCACGCCAGTGTCGTGTCATTGATTGAAGCCGAGCATGCCTACATGAAGACGCACTTCGAGGCGATGGGCGCTGAAATCAAAGACATCTTTGATCCTCCAAAAGAACCGGGGCTCTTCTTCAGGTTGGCAGAACAGGCCTTCACCGATGAACGCAATCATTACCATCTGGCCGAAAGTTTCGCCGCACTTGCGAGGGAAAAGCGAAAGCGTTCCCGAGAAACAGCGCAAGGCGCGGCAGCAAAGGCGACGGAGTCCTTTGTTTGGTCAGGCGAATCACTGATTCTACCGGATATCTTGACAGTGGCCGCAAATGCGTCGTGGTCCGGAAATGAGAACGACATGCTGCGGAACGTCAAATTGTCTTTGGGTTCCATCGCACCACCGCCCGTCCCAAAACCGAAATCTTACATCGACATGTCCGAAGTTGAGAACTACGTTCGCGGACGGAGTCCCGAAGTGAAGTCGTGCTATGATGCGGCTCTCAGCCGCGACCCCGCATTGGGCGGATCGATCCTGTGGCAATGGACCGTTGCCCCGAGCGGTCGCATCGCGCGCTCGAAGGTGGCCAGATCCTCTATTAAAGACAAGTTGTTTTTAAATTGTCTTGAGAGCAAGATGAGAGGGTGGGTTCTACCTCGTCCTGTGAACGGGGCGATCACAATCTCTTTTCCATTCCGCTTCGTGGTACGTGAGACCAGAGAGACCCTCGAGCGGATGGCCAGATAGCTGAAGGTTTTTGATGAACAAATCGCTGCAGGTGATTCCCCTCGGTGGGTGTGGTGAGATTGGGATGAATCTCACGTTGTGGCACGTCGATGATTCGTGGTTTTTTGTTGATTGCGGAATTCTTTTTGCAGATGAGCATTTACCCGGCATGGACCTCATCTTTCCTTCTCTTGAAGCCGTGCGACAGAGAGGTATCAAACCGACCGCATGGCTCATCACACATGGCCATGAAGACCACATTGGCGCGCTGCCGTTTCTTTATGCCGAGTTCCCCGCTCCTGTTTATACGACACAGTTCACTGCAGAGCTCATCAAAGAGAAATTCCGCGGATTAGAATTTCCTCAGCCTGAAATACACATCTGGCAGGTTTGGCAGAGGACTGCTTTTCGGCAGGCAGCCGTGACACCTTTTCCGGTGAACCACAGTATTCCCGATGCCTGCGGCCTCTATATGGAAACACAACATGGAAATCTCCTTCACACAGGAGACTATCGGGTCGACAGATCGGCCCCCGAGGGGTCGATCACGTTGGACAATCTGACGCGCATCACCTCCGGCCGCGAGACTCTCTTGATGACCGCCGACTCAACAAATGTCTTTGTCCCCGGACGCGATCGTGAAGAGCAGCAGGTGACGGAAAACTTGGTGAAGATCTTCTCTGGAGTGCGCGGTCGGGTTGTGGTGGCAACCTTTGCAAGTAACATTTGGCGCGTGAAGAGCGCTTTTCACGCCGCTCGTGCAACAGGGCGAAAAGTTCTCTTGGTCGGAAAGTCACTGATCCGGAATTACGAGATTTCAAAGCGTCTGGGCATGATTCAGGATATCGATGATGGTTTGGTGGTTTCGCCCGAGGAACTGAAAATCTTGAAACCGTCGGAAGTCTGCGTGCTGTGCACGGGCACGCAGGGCGAAGTTTTTTCGGGAGCCAACAGACTCGCTTTCGGCAGTATGGATCATCTTCGGCTCGATGGAGATGATCTGGTGATTCTCTCTGCGCGTGCCATCCCCGGTAATGAAAAATCTATCGGTGTTCTCGTGAATCAATTTTGGCGTCTGGGGTGTCGGGTCATCACCGGCAAAGATGCTGATGTCCACGTGAGTGGGCATGGTTATGTGCAGGATCTTTTTGACTGCATTTCTCTGGTGAAGCCGAAAATGTTCATGCCCCTGCATGGCGAGTACCGCAATCTTGTCCAGCATCTGTCTGTTGCTCGGGAAGCGGGTGTGGCTCCCGAGAATTGTCATCTGGTTGAAAATGGCGACGTTCTCACACTTGCGCCGAATGCGTTGGGGGTGACGGATCGCTGGGAATCCGGACGTGATTTTGTCGCTAATGATAGAGTCATCTCGGGGGCGAGTGATGTTCTGCGCAATCGTGTGATGCTTGCTAAAAATGGGATAGTTGAAGCTTCTATTGTCGTGGATGGAAGTTTGAGCCGTCTTTTGGGTGAACCGAAAATTGCTGTGCGTGGCGTTGATGTGACCACCGATCGTGTCCATGAGGCGGTGGTGTCTTGTTTTCGCGAGCTCCAAAGGGGGCAACGCAAGTCGCAGTGGAATGCCGAGACACTTTCAGACGAATTGCGCATTGCCGTGCGACGGGATCTGGAGTCAGTGGTCGGTTATAAGTGCGTCGTGAGTTTGTTTTTGCACAGGCTTTGAAAAGTTTGAATCACAGAAAAGCGGTCAGAAAGGCTTCCACATTGAGGCCTAAACGTTCGACCAGATAGCCGCCCTCCTGCACAAGAAGGGTCGGCTTTTTCAAAGAACGGATGAGATGTCCCAGCTCGTGGAAGTTTTCCGGTTGAAGTCCAAAATGTCCGAGCGGATCTTTGTCGGCGACGTCGAATCCGCATGAGCAGACAATGTATTTGGGGTTGATCTTCTTCAGGGCCGTTTCCAAGCTGCGTTTGAATGCGTCGAAGTATTCTTCGGGACCGCAATGCGGTTCGAGAGGGCAGTTGAGATTGAATCCTTCGCCGTCGTCGATTCCGATCTCTTGTTCATAGCCCGTAAAATAGGGATATTCGATGGCCGGATTGCCGTGCAGACTGAGATAGTAAACCTCACAATTGTCATAGAAGATCGACTGGGTGCCGTTCCCGTGGTGGTAGTCGAAATCGATGAGAAGTATTTTCCCGTATTGTGACAGGTACTGTGCCGCGATGGCTGCATTGTTGAGGTAACAGTACCCTCCGAAAAGGGCGGCCGCGGCGTGATGTCCGGGGGGGCGGGCGAGAGCATAACAAACCTCGCCTGTTTTTTTCAGATGCTGTGCAGCAGCGTATGCCCCAGAGGCAGCTGCGATGGCAGCTTGCCATGTGTCGCTCATGATGGGTGTGCCAACGTCGAAGCAATAATAGCCCGCCGTAAAAACGGTGACCGGTTCATAGACCGGTACGCGCCGATCGCAGGGGAAGACGTAGGGCCAGATGACCTCCTCTTTGGAGAGCATCTGTGAGCTTTCGAGAAATCGAATGTAGGCCTCATCGTGGACGGCCAACACAGCTTCCATCGGCAAGGGGTCTGGGACGATGAATTCAAATTGACCGTGCGCGCGCAGGTGCCGACGGATGATATCAATGCGCGCACGCCTTTCGTGATGACGAAATCGTTTTCCGGCAATGATCTCATGTGAAAGCACATGAGTCTTTTGAACCGGGTCGTAGAAAACTTTCATCACTCCACCTTTATTTGCACAATTCAAATGCACAACGCGCGCAGGTTGAGCGGGTGCCGCTCCAACATTATTCCGAAGCCTGCGACTCGGGTCTATTCCGGCGGGTCAAAAAAAACTCGCCCCCTGTGAGCTCCCTCTGTTACACTTCGCGGGACTCCGTTTTTAAGGCCCTGAGGATCGTGGAGCAGCAGATGGCACGACGACTTTCGCGGATGAGTGTTCTCTTGAAGAGACTGTCGATGGTTTTCGTCAGTCTCTCGTTTTTGTACTTCTTGCCTGCTCGAGCGGATGTGGAGGTCCTGTGGCCATCGGGCGCACCTGAATGGGGACTGTTGTTGAATCCGGGAGCCATGCGAAGTTCGGAGGAATACCGCAGTCTGGCACAGCGGATTCTTGAAGAGTCGCCCGTCCCATTGGCTGTCGGAATCACATCTTTCAAAGGCAAGTGGCCGGAGCCCTTCCAGATGACGGCGCAATTGAAGGCGTTTAAGGCTTCTGTTGCGGAACGGGCCGGTCATGCCCTTGCAGACGAGCGGTTCCTTGTGGCCGGCCACTCCATGGCGGGGATCATGGTGCAAGAGTTGCCCGGTCACGAGAAGCTGGGTGGTGTGATTCTGATGGGTGCCTATCCCTCGAAGGACATGCTGCGTTTGGGACTCGGTTTGCGCAAAGCAGCCATCCCGACTCTGATTTTGGCGGGCGAATGGGATGGATTGACGCGCATCACACGGGTTCTGGATACGGTCTTGGAATGCGAAGGTCTTCCCTCCGATCATCCCGACTTTAAACGCTGTGTCCGTCAGCGCGTTGTTGTGCTCCCCGGCGTGAATCATTCTGATTTTGCCAATGGCGTCCTGCAAGACGGCGACATGGAGGCCGAGTTGGACGCGGCTTCTGCACACACCCTGATCGCACGCGCTGTCGCTGGATACTGGGCTGATGTTCTTGTGGCACCACGAGCGACGCTGACCATGGATGCGGAGCGTGATGTTCAATGGCGAAATCTTTTGGATGAAACAAGGCAGTGGGCATTGGCATGGAAGGATATGGATAAAAAAGACGTCGATGCGTGCCGCGAAGCGCAGACGAAATTGCTTCCGTCCGATGGCGAATTCATTTGGGACGTGGATGTTAAGACGGTAGAAAGTGTTCCCGCGTTTGCGATGGCCCGACCCACGGTTGAAAAAATCTCGGACCGGCATTTTCGTGTGACAGCCGTGCAGACACAGGACAGACCCGTCAATCCCCTCGATCTTTCTTTGCAGTCACGGGCCTTTTCCCGACTGTCGTGCAAGCTGAAAAGCGAGGAATCATTGCTTGCTGCAGCCGGCCGAAGTTCCCGGTCGCCTGTCAAACCAGACACGTGCGGAAGCTTGAACGCTCAGATGTATTTGGATGTTCAAAACCGTGTGACACCTGAATTGCGCTTACGTCTGGAACGACGCGGCGTGGGCCTCAATTTTGGTGACGATGAGGTTTTCAATTCTGGTCCTCAATGGATTGCGAGCAAACCGAAACGCCAGATAGATGTTCCGAGCAGGCAGGCGGTTGTCTCGGTGCCGCGTCTTATCACGCCTCCAAGTGCTCCTTTGCACTTGGACGGCATGCACTACTGCCAGTTTGTGCCCCCGACTCAATTGGCAGAGTGGGTCTTTTTTGATGGATTCAAGATTCTTGCTCCTGCACGCTGAGGCCGGCTGTGCCGGCAGGAGCCTGATGTGCGAATGAAGCTTGCCAATTGATAAGATTTTCCTAACATACGCCTCGGCGGTGAGGGTCCACAGAAGGGCTCACCCCCGAGAATCCGGAGCACATTACATATGAACCCATCTGCTGCCTCTGCGGGAGGTCCATTGGACTTTCCGCACGAACGTATTTCCCGCTTTCGCAGTCTCCTCAATGAGCATGGCCAAGCGTTTCTTTTCGACGGTGGATTGGCCACACAGCTTTACGAAAAGGGCGTGTTCATCAACCGTTCGTTTGATGAAGTGAACATCTCGCAACCTGAACTCATCGCTTCCATCCACCGTCAATACATCCAATCCGGTTCTCAGATCATCACCACCAACACTTGGGGTGCGAATCGCATCAAGCTGAGGAATTACGGTCTTGAGCAAAAGCTCACTGAGATCAATTTCAGAGGCGCTCAAATTGCACGTGAAGTGGCGGGGGATGTGGTCTGGGTGGCAGGCTGTGTCGGGCCTTTGGGAGTGCGAATTGAGCCTTGGGGTCCAACGTCTTTTGATGAAGCGATGGAATTTTTCTTTGAGCAGGCCCAAGCATTGCAGCAGGGAGGGGCTGATCTTTTTGTTCTCGAAGGATTCGCCGATCTCAATGAAATTCATCAGGCCATTCGCGCTGTGAAGAAGTTGGGCGATTATCCGATTGTCGCGCTGATGGCGACCAACGATGAAGGTCAAACACTCTTCGGTACAGAGCCGGAGTGGTTTGTCCGTAAATTGGACGAATGGGGTGCTGACGCTGTGGGTGTGAATGGCGGCAATGGTCCGGCTCCGCTGCTTGAGCTGGCCAAGAGGCTCAAGAGTGCCACGGAGAAGCCGCTCGTATTGAAACCCAATGCGGGCCTCCCAAGACAAGTGGATGGTCGTCTGATCTACATGGCGAGTCCGGAATATCTGGGAGAATTCGCCCGACAGGCGTTGTTGCAAAACGTTCGCATGCTCGGCGGATGCAGCGGAACGACACCGCAGCACATCCGCGCCATGGCGGGTTCTGTGCGGCAGGGCTCGGCGTTTCGAAGTGGCGAATATTCAGGCACTGCGACTCTCGTTTCGGAATCCCAATTGCATTCCAAGCCGAGCGAACAGCAGACTCCTTCGGAATGGAGCCGCAAAATGTCCGAGGGGAAGTTCGTCGTGTCTGTTGAGCTGCTTCCACCGAAGGGCCTCGATACGGAAAAGCTGCTCGAACGCTCCCGTCAGTGCAAAATCAGGGGCGTGGATGCCATCAATATTCCCGATGGTCCTCGGGCCAGCGCACGCATGTCGGCGTTGGCGACAGCCTGTTTGATCGAGCAGAACGTGGGCATCGAAACTGTCTTGCACTATGCCTGTCGGGACAGGAATATTCTTGGCATTCAGAGCGATCTCATCGGTGCCGCAGGATTAGGATTGCGTAATGTTCTCTGTGTGACGGGCGATCCTCCGAAGTTGGGTCCCTACCCGACTGCGACTGCAGTGTTTGATATCGATGCCATTGGCCTTGTGAATATGGCCACACGACTCAACTCAGGTTTTGACTTGGGTGGAACGTCCATCGGCCGTGCGACCGGATTTTCTATTGGTGTGGGAGCCAATCCAGTTGCTCCCGACCTGCGCAAGGAATTCGATCGTTTTCGCTACAAAGTCGAAGCGGGCGCGCATTGGGCCATCACGCAACCTGTTTTTGATTCCGACAGTCTCATGCGGTTTCTCGATTTCTCCTCTCAATTCCGGATTCCTGTCATCGCCGGAATTTGGCCTCTCGTCAGCCTGCGCAATGCAGAATTTATGGCAAATGAGGTGCCGGGTGTTTATGTGCCCAAAAGTGTTCTCGAACGCATGCGGGCGTGTCAGACGGCCGAGGACCAACGGAAAGAGGGTCTTCAGATTGCTCATGAGTTGATTTCAGAAATCAAGAAAAATGTGCAGGGTCTGCAAATTTCAGCTCCACTGGGACAGGTGGAACTGGCATTGGAACTGTTGTGAAGGAGAGCGCCATGAGTTCCCAGCAGCGGGCACTTGTGACTTTTGTGATCGATGATTTGGATGTCGAGGTACCGTCAAACACGCGTCTCACAGACATTGTCGAAGCTTCGGGGGCTGACATCACGTTTGGCTGCCGAAATGGAACGTGCGGCACATGCCGTGTTCGCATTCTCGAGGGGATGGAAAATCTCTCTCCGGCCACCGCCGAGGAGCGCGACTTTCTTGCCGCGTTGAATTCTCCGTCGGAGGAGAGGCTCGGATGCCAATTCAGGGTCTGCGGAAATGTTGTGATCGATTATATAGGAAGCTAACGAAGCATGGCAGTGTTGAATCTTACTGATGCTCTTCAGGAACGTGTTCTCCTCCTCGACGGTGCGATGGGGACACAAATTTTCGCCCATCGTCCGAACATCGATGATTACGGCGGTGCACAGTTTGATGGTTGCGTGGAGCTGCTCAATGAGCGGCGCAGCACGTGGATTCAAGGCATTCATGAAAATTACTTCCGTGCAGGTGCCGATGCCGTCGAGACCAACACGTTCGGCTGCAACGCTGTCGTTCTTGCTGAATTTGGGCTCGAGCACCGTGTGTTTGACCTCAATGTTCAAGCGGTGCGTATCGCGCGTCAGGTGGCCGAGAGCTTCAATGAGAGAAAGTGGGTGATCGGCAGTGTGGGTCCGGGAACCAAACTCCTGACGTTGCTGCACATCGATTATCCTACGCTCTATTCAAGTTATCTCGAGCAGATGCGCGGGTTGATTTCAGGCGGTGCCGATGCTGTCCTGATTGAAACAGCTCAAGATCTGGGACAAATCAAGGTTGCCGTGCGTGCAGCGCGGCAGGCAATGAAGGAGCTCAGAAAAAAAATTCCGATTTGGGTTCAGATGACCATCGAGACCAACGGCACGATGCTTGTCGGTTCTGACGTTCAGGCCGCACTGGCGGCAATTGAAATGTTGGGTGTCGATGTCATCGGGATGAATTGCGCGACCGGACCAGATGAGATGAGGCCTCACTTGGCTTATTTGTGCGAAGCTGCACCGATGGCCGTGAGTTGTTTGCCCAACGCAGGCTTGCCTGAAAACCGAAACGGGCAAACCTACTATCCTTTGGATCCTAGCGCCTTTGCCCAACGTGTTGCTGATATCGGTAAAGATTTCGGTCTCAATATTTTGGGAGGGTGTTGCGGGACAACACCGGATCACATTCGTGCACTCGCCGACATCCGCGGCAGTTTGAATGCACCAGTCCGTCCCGGACGTTATGAACGCTCGGTGAGTTCCCTTTACAATTCAGTTTCTCTGTCGCTCGAACCGCGTCCGCTTTACGTGGGCGAACGAACAAACGCGAACGGCTCAAAGGCCTTCCGTGATGCGCTTGCAAAAGATGATTTTGATGCCATGGTCGAAATTGCAAAAGAGCAGACCAAAGAAGGCGCTCATATCTTGGATGTTTGTGTGGCCTATGTGTCACGCGACGAAAAGCGTGACATGGTCGAATTCATCAAGCGGCTGGTGACGCAGGTCAATATCCCGCTGATGATCGACTCCACCGAGGTTGCGGTGATTGAGGCCGCTCTCCAGCACGCACCCGGAAAATGCATCGTCAATTCGATCAACTTTGAAGACGGCGACGAGAAACCGCGGCGGGTTCTGGAGCTTTGCAAAGAATATGGCGCGGCAGTGGTGGCTTTGACCATCGATGAACAGGGGATGGCAAAAACCTGTGCCGATAAAATGCGGATTGCCGATCGCTTGTACCAATTGGTTGTCGGGGAATTCGGTTTCGCACCGGAAGATCTGATCATCGATCCGCTCACGTTCACGCTCGGCAGCGGAGAGTCTGAATGGCGTTCGTCAGCTGTTGAGACGCTCAATTCCATCGAAGAGCTTCAAAGGCGTTATCCACGTGTGCGCACCATTCTTGGCCTGAGCAATGTGAGCTTCGGATTGAAGCCTTGGCCGCGCCAGATTCTGAATTCCCTGATGCTTTATCATGCCGTCCAGCGGGGACTCGGACTTGCTATTCTGAATGCATCAAAAATATTGCCCGTGGCACGAATATCATCTGAACATCGGAAATTGTTTGAGGCATTGCTCTTCAATGACAGGCAAACGTTCCCCGATCCACTGCGCGATATTCTTACGTTATTCGCTGAGAGCTCGTTGAAGGTCGCAGCAGCCGCCGCTGATGCTGACAGTCCGATTGAAGAGAAATTGAAGAACGACATCATTGATGGCAGAAAAACTCAAATTGCAGCGCATGCTCTGGAGGCACTTCAGACACATTCAGCACTGCACATCATCAATGAAATTCTGCTCGATGGCATGAAGGTGGTGGGTGAACGCTTCGGTTCCGGTCAAATGCAATTGCCGTTTGTACTGGAGAGCGCTGAGGCCATGAAGGCTGCCGTGAAGGTCCTTGAGCCGCACATCGAGAAAAAGGACGGTTATCGCAAAGGGCGCATCATTCTTGCGACAGTCAAGGGCGACGTACACGATATCGGTAAGAACTTGGTTGAGATCATTTTGTCCAACAACGGTTTTGAGGTTCTCAATCTGGGGATCAAGCAACCCATAGAAGCTATTGTTGAGACGTATCGAAAGCAGGGAGCCGATGCGATTGGACTCTCGGGCTTGCTCGTGAAGTCCACGGTCATCATGAAGGAAAACCTCGAGTACATGGCCGCGCATGGATTTGATACTCCGGTCATTCTGGGGGGTGCCGCACTCACGCGTGCGTTCGTTGAGAAGGAATGCCAGTCAGTGTATCGCGGCCCGGTTTTCTATGCGGAAGATGCCTTTTCCGGTCTGTCCTTGATGGAAAAGATTTGCTCCGGCGGCGTGCCTGAGCTTTTGGCAGAGCGTCATGCACGATGGGGAGCATCATCCGCCACAGGACCTGCGAGCGAAGTCAACATCAGCAGTTCATCTTCTCGTGTGACTCCTCCAACTGGGATCGTCGTAAAAAGGCGCGGTGAAAGTGTCGTTGCGCTCGACGCGCATGGGCAGAGTTCTTGGGTCAGAAGAGATGTTGTTGTTCCTGAACCTCCATTTTGGGGAGTCAGAAAACAAGAGCATTCTTTGTCGGAATTGTTTGAATACCTCGATGAGTTTGCTCTCGTCCGCAGCCGGTGGGGTTTCACGCAGGGGCAACTGAGCGATGCCGAGTTCGAGAAGGTGGTTCAAGAGAAGGCGCTTCCCACTTTGGAGCGTTTGAAAAAGAGAATTGCGGATGAGTCACTTCTGAAGCCTGCAGCACTTTACGGTTACTTCCCAGCCTGCAGCCGGAATGGAAACGAAGTTGTCGTTTATAGTCCTGAGTCGGCTCGGGCAGCAAACGCCGAAGAACGCGAGGTCGTGGCAAGGTTTGTCTTTCCGCGTCAAAGTGCGGGTCGAAGGCTGTGTATTTCCGATTTTCTCGTCCACGAGAGTTCTGGAAAAACAGACGTTCTTGCACTCCAGTTGGTGACTATGGGTCATGTGGCCAGCGAGAAGTCGAAGGCTGAGTACGAGCAGAATCAGTTCTCGGAATATTTTTTCCTGCATGGTCTTTCCACAGAACTCACCGAGGCTTATGCGGAGTTCCTGCACGCTCAAATTCGCCGTGAGTTGGGAATACATGCGCGGGATGCTGCTGCGAAGCGGGCGCTCTTCAGCCAAGGTTACCAAGGGTCTCGGTATTCATTCGGGTATCCGGCGTGTCCGGACATGGAGTTGAATGAGCCCCTCCTTCGGCTGTTGGGCTCAGAGGCGATTGGCGTGTCGCTGTCGGAGAGCCATCAGATGGTTCCCGAACAATCCACTTCAGCGATTGTCGTTCACCATCCGCAGGCCCGTTATTTCGCGACTTGATCCCTCTCGGGGCACAAGGCTGAAGGCACGCGTTTTTTTCCGTAGAGGTCATTCAAGGCGTCAGCGAGTGTCGCTGCTTGGCAAGCGTCAAGCATGAGATAGATATCAGGCCGTTGGCCTTTTTCTTCCCACGCGCGTTCCTTCTTGCAGCGGTTTTCTAAAATCGGATGAATGGGACCTTTCTTACAGAGAGCAAGAATATCTTCAAGCAGCGGCTCAGGAGAAACACGGAAAATTTGCGAACCTGCTTCCATTTCCGATTTGGCCTCGAAACGAAGTTCCGCATTGAGTTTCTCAGCAAGAACGCGTGCATGCTGCTCAGGCAGGCTGTTCATTTTTTCCGGAGTGGGCAAATCCTGTGTGAGTTCGGGACGTGGGATCAGATAAAACGTGTTGTCTGATTTGGGAAACACTTTCCAGTACAGCCGCTGGCCTGATGCACTCCCTCCCGCGCCCGAAAGGGTCTCACGGGACGTGACACAACCTGCCGTCAGAGAGAGCGTCATCGGAACAAGGTATTGGATGGTCTTCAGCGCTCTTCGGCGGACGGGCATGAGTAGAACTCCCAATGATTATTAATATTTTTATAGAAGACTACACATTTCTGACGGCCAAACAAGTTTCCGATCTTTAGAAATCCCAAGTTCTCGGCGAAAAGAAGTTTCGGAAGTCCTTTTGCTTTTTGATTTTGCGGGAGAACGTCCATGAGCGGCAGACATGATTCAACACCGAGGCGTTGGGAAGATGAAAATTCTCCGTCAGAGGAACGGGCGGCGGAGAGTATGGAAGTTTGGGTGAAGACACTCGAGCATCTCATGACATCTCTTGAGGCTGCGCCTTTAAATTCAGAAAAGAAGGAAGAGATTCTCCTCCATATGAAGCTCATCCGCGAAGAATTGACCGAAGGGCGTTGGCCCGATGTGGTGCTGGGCGATGCCGCCACTCAGGTGGTGCATGAAGTGGGCGAGATCGAACAAATGGCACAAGAGTGGCAGGTGTTTTCTATCCGACTGGCGCAGTGGGTGAAATCGATTTCCGATGCCTTGGGAGTGAAGTGAAGTCACAGCCCATGCGCTGCAGTGAAAGCAAGAATGTATTTGTTTTCTCGCACGGGTTTGGATGTTCTCTGGTTGGCAATTTTCAGTGCCTCGCCCATGCCGTATTGATAGATCACACCTCCCGAAAACTGAGTGTCGGCCGTCTGTGTTCCGAGAAAGAGGCTCGTACCGTAGAAATCGATGCGTTCCGGATTGAGTGCTCCTAGTTTTTCCGGACGAGCGTCGAAGTTGGTGAACAGCCCCTGCCTCATGAACAGACTCGGCGTAAAGAAATATTCACTGCCTTGGTGAAAGTTGATCACATCGTCAGTCACGAGATCGCGATTTGCCACCCATTCCGTCATGCTTCTGTGCCAAACGGCATCGCCGGAAAGCACGAAACGAGGAGAGGGAAAGAACGCGATCCCTGCGCGAACGCGCAAGCGTCCCAGACCGGTTCCATATGATTCGTCCAAATAGGAGGTCGGGCTGTTGCTCTTGAGAAGCCGCTGGCGGTTGTTTGATGTCTGGCGCGTGAGTGTCTTGTTGGTGTATTTGTCAACGGCAAGCTGAACTTGTTCTTCGTCGGCACCGTCTCGGGCTTCAAAGTCGGCGGCACTGGGTGTTGAGTAGTCTTGAAAGTGAAAGACCGCGAGCGCATCGGTTTCACTGCCGAGCTTTTGATTGAAAAGAAAATCACCGTGAGCTGACATGCCGATGCTCAAACTGGGCCATGGAGCCCAGAGCGTGCCACAACCGAGTTCCAATGAAATTGTGGAAGCCGTCGCACGATCGTTGGTGGTGAGTGTAGAGAAGAGCGTTTTTCCGGTGTCCTTGAGTCGGACAATAGCGGGGTTCACAATCGAGGAAACATCCTGATAGATCTGCTGGTCTTGAAGAGACTGTTTGCCGCCTAAACTGATCCCAAACGCCAGATCGCGGGTGATTCTCTTTCCGAATCCGGCGCCAAAAAGAATTTCGGATATTTGAGATTTCGCGCTGCGGTGAAAATATTCAATCGAAATATCAGGCCGTCGCAGAAAGTCATTTTGGTTGCTTGATTGCTGCGTGAGCGACTGAAGATTGAACGCTCCATGCAACGATTCCGAGAATCGTGTGAGATCGATGACGCCGCCTGTGAACGTGGGCACGATGTCTTGGCTCTTCTCGTAAAAGGAGTCTTTGTTGTCGAGAAGTTTCTGATAGTCGCGCTTTGTGATCTGCAGAGCATTCACAGAGGCAGATAGATTGCTCGAAG
>JBEGJP010000157.1:0-11841 GCA_041184525.1 Pseudomonadota bacterium
ACTTCGATGTGGTCGAGCAGGGGAAGTTCGGAATCGAAAACAAGGAGCGTGGGAGTCTTGCCCATCAGGTTGCGTGCCATCGAAATCTGCACGTCGGATTGCATGTTTTCCGAGAATTGCAGGATGTTGCGCACTGAGGCAGACACTCCCCCGAATGTTCTGCTGCCGTCACTTTTTCCTGTGGCATATGAGATTCGGGTTTGGAGCAGATTGTCAGTTGAAGACAAACGCAAAGCATAGGCGCGCCGCAGCTCATTGAGCCTTGCTGCACGCACGGAGAGAGGGCTTTGTTCCGCTGCTTCGCCGGTACCCTGCAGAATTTTCCGCAAATCGACGTCCCGCTGTGTCAGCGATTCAGAACGGTCAAACTCTGCCCATCCCGAAGTCAAAAAAAAAGCAGAGAAGAGAACAGCTGCAGTGCTTTTGGTTTTTGCCTCACCGCTTCCGCGCCGATGACACGATCGCATCGGCCGCGAGGAGGTGGCAATGGCAGAAAAAGTGATGTCAGAAGAGAGCGCAGTTGCAGGAGAAGCTGTCGGAGCTGCTGCGAAGGCAGAGGAGCTGCGGAGGACTCTCAACGAGTTGAAGGCATGGGCACTCGAGCGGCAAAAGGCGTTGAGGGATATCAATAATTTCATCCAGAACTCACTCGCGAGCGGAAAACTGACAGAAAAAAAGGACATGAATTCGAAACAAAACTATCTCAGCAAGCGCATGATTGCCACCCTTGAACTCGACTCAAGCCAAATCAAGCGCAGCCTGTGCTTTATGAGAATTCGCAAAAGGGAGCTGGAGAAAGAGTTGCACGATTGTGAAGAACTCTCCCGAAGCGACTCCAAGTCGGCCTGATTCAACTGTTGAGACTTTCAGTGCGGTGGGAGTCCACCACCTTCATGCTTGATTCGAGGACATCCTTCAAAATAACGCGCGGAACGCCCAAACCGCGCAGGGCTGCAGAGACGACGTTCGCAATCGACTCTCTCAAAGCAAGGACTTTTTGTCCGTTTTTTTCCACGTAAACCGGCTGATGGGCATCAACGAGCACAATGGCGTCGGAACCGAGTTCCATTTTAAGGAAGTCGACACTGGGTTGAACATTTTCGATATAAAACTGAAAGCGGCTGAGGAGGGAAGCCTCATCGTCGTCAGCACGGCCACGGTGTCGTGCGCGTTGGATCATTTCCTGACGTGAAATGCTCAAATGGAGCACTTTGATGACCGGAATATTGAGGCGGCGGAGAAATTCCAGCAGGTGCTTGGCTGCCGCAACTGTTCTCGGATACCCGTCCAAAATGAAGGGCCGATCGCGAAGGCCGGGTGCATGCTCAATGTGGGCCGCGATGAAATTTTGTGTCCATCGGTTGGGCACAAGCAATCCATTCATGGTGCAGAATTCCAACCACTCGAGCTGACTTGTGAACTTGTCCATGCCGGAGCGGTTGAAATACTTCTCCAACTGCGGAAGATAATTTTTGACTTTGCGTGTGAGATCGTCAGAGGTGTCCACGCATTCGAAAATGTTGGATGCCGAGCTGATTTGATAGCGCTCTGCGAGCAGCTTTGCGTAGGATGGATCGGACTTTGCATTTTGAAACGAAGTGCGGAGTATTTCTCCCATCGAGAGGTGATCGGAGGGGGCTATCGACATGACGCGGCAGAGCGCAGCTGCCACTTCTCCTTTGCCGCAACTCGAGGGGCCGGTCAGAATGACGACTCCCGGGTGGCGCATGGAAATTTTATCGACTCGGATGCATGAGTTGTATTCGCTCGACTTGTTCATCCTGTGGACTCACCTCTGTCCTGCGGCAGCGCCGGTTCAATGAAAGTCAATTGAGCAGTTGCACACCGGAAGTTTTTACTTTTTCGAGGCTCTGTGCAACCGCCTTCACCTCATTTTCTTCGAGAGCTGACAATGGCGGACGAAGAACGTTGTCGATGAGACCCAGATGAGACAAAGCCCATTTCAATGGGATGGGATTGGGAGCACAGAAAAGTTGGGTGTTCACGGGGTAAGTTTTGAGGTGAAGCTCACTGAGGAGTGCGAAATCGCCTTTCTGCGCGGCCTTCCACATGGACAACATCGCACTCGGAATGAGGTGGGTGGTGACGCTGATCACGCCGCTGGCACCGCAGAGCAGAGCAGGTGCGAAGGTGGGATCGTCCCCGCTGAGAATTCCGACGCGCGTCTGAAGCCCTGCCTCTTTGAGTGCGATGGCCATTTCACTGACTACGCGGACATCGCCGGCAGCTTCTTTGATGGCCACCACGTTGGTTGCTGAGGATGCAATTTCGACGAGAGTCTTGGGTTGCAGCGAACAACCCGTGCGGCCGGGGACATTGTAGAGACACACCGGAGTGTGAGGCACGGCCGCGGCAGTCGCGAGGAAATGCTCCTTCAGTCCAGTTTGCGTGGGCTTGTTGTAATAGGGGGTCACGACCATGACTCCGGCAGGCGACTGGTTGTGAGCTTTGAAGCTTGCAAAGTGTTTTGTGGTTTCGATGGTTTCTTGAGTGGAATTGGAACCTGTGCCGACGAAAATTCGAAAGGAATCGGATTGATATTCCAGTGCAGTGGCGACGAGAAGATCTTTCTCTTCTTTGAGGAGCGTCGGACTCTCGCCCGTCGTGCCGCACACGACCACTCCGTGCAATCCGCTTTGTTTCTGAAGCTGGAGCAGTCGCCGCAATGCCGGAACATCGATGGAGAGGTCAGGCTTGAAGGGGGTTGCCAGAGCAGTGAGAACCCCTGTAAACGGTTTGATGGTCATAATGTTCCTTTCGGGTGTCCGAGAATGTCGTTACGAGTCTTTAGTGCAAATGAACTGAAAATGCATCCGTCGGCTCAGCCGGATGCGTTTGAAGTATTCCGTCGGGACGTCTATCCGCTGATTGATGCGCATGTTCTTGTGGCGGAGCGGGAAGCCGTTTTCTTGAGGGAATTATTGCTCAAAAAAGAATCAACCCTACGTTCCTCTACCCCTGCTCACCTCACAACCTCGTCCGTCGTATTGGATCCGCAATCGGAAGCCTTCCTGATGCTTCTTCACAACAAGATTGGCGAGTGGGTGTATCCGGGGGGGCACGCAGACGGAAGCTGGGAGCTTTTGCATTCCAGCTTGCGGGAGTGTTTTGAGGAAACGTCACTGCCCTCATTGGAAGTGATTCCTCCTTGGTTTGTGAAGGACGAGGCATTGGGAATTCATTGTCCGCACTTTTTTCAAAAGTATCTGATCCGCTCAAATGCGTCGGAGCCTGCGCACGTGCACTTTGATGCTGTCTATGTGTTCAGGGCAAGCTCGCGCAGGGCACAGCACGATCCGCTGGAGAGTTCGGGACTCCGTTGGTTCTCGAAAGAAGAGCTCAGGGAACACAGCAAGCGGCAGGATGGAAGCGTCGTGTCCGGAGTGGATGCATTGACTGCGAGAGTTTGCCTTCGGGCAATGCAAAGCGCCCTTGGGCCGGGAGGGGCTCAAGGGCGCTTGTGTTGACCGTATCGCGGCAGTGGATTAGCTTTCGTGAGGCGGGCCTGTAGCTAAATGGTTACGGCAGCGTGCTCATAACACGATGATTTGGGGGTTCAAGTCCCTCCAGGCCCACCACCACCGCTTCACTCACTTGGCCGTTGGAGCCTTGTCTTTTTCGCTTGTGGCGTTGCTGCTCGCAGGCTTGATGGAGCCCGGGAACGACTGGCTCATGATATCAATCAAGACAGTAGGGTTGTTCGGAGTCACAATGCGACGACCGCTTGCAATATAAGTGGGTGTCTTGTCAGCTCCCGAAGCTTTGAGGTTCTTCGCGACTGCTGTGAGCTCGTCCATTCCGTCACCGTCGGTCAGGCACTTGGTGAATGCCTTCGCATCGAGACCAGCTTCTGTTGCGATCTTGGTCGCCTGAGTGCGAACTTCTTCAACAGAAGCGTTCTTCTGGAGGAGATAGTAGGGCGTGTTGTAAGCGCGCTCTGAGTATTTCCAGAATGCATCGTTGCTCTGGCGTTTTGCGCAGTAAGCGCCTGCTGCAAGCTGAGCCACCGGAGCATTCACGTCTTCGGTTGTGATGACTTGAGTGTAGCGGATGGTCTCACGATGCTTGTCGAGGAAATTCTCGAGGTCGCTCTTGAAGTAACGGCAAGATGCACAGAAGAAATCGCCGACGGCCACCAGTGTTTCTTTCGCGTTCGAGTCGCCCTTGGTAGGGAATTTCGCGAAATCCATCGCAACGCGAGGACCACAGGGACTTGGAAGAAGAAGTTGATAGGACTTCTTGTCGCGGAGCTGGGACATCGTTTTACGGATGCCGTCCTGATTTCTTTGCGTCTCAAGATGAACGCGCAGGTTCTTGGCAATCGATTCAAACGTCATGTTCGGAGGAAAGCTCTTTTTGTTTGTCTCATAGAACTTCTTGACGTCATCTTCGGTGACTTTTTTGTCTGTAAGAAGTTCGCCCAGCTCAGGAACTTTAGCCGGATTGACCATGCCTCCCTTTTCCTTGGCCAACGCAAAGCGTGTTGCGTACGCTTCAAGAATTTCGCGAGCCCGAAGGTAATTCTGGGAAGTCAGATCATAAAGTTCAGCGCGGACGTTCTCCGGCAATTCTGCACCGGCGACGGATTGATTGCCTACAGCAATGACCGCACCTTCCATACTGGCATGGAGGTTGGCATCGCAACCTGCCGGAGCTTCTGCGCGCGTTGCGCCGATCCCACCGGACAGAGGGCTTCTGGCAATACCATAGCCAACAAGACATCCAACAACGACACCACCCACACCCAACAATGCATTCTTATTCATTTGTAGCACTCCCTCGAAAAAAAATTGCAAATAGAAAAACGCAATTTTTCATCGTTATTGTGGATGATTTGAATCTTAAAGTAACGCGCTGAGTCAAAAACTCGTCGTCGTTTGCGAGGCATAAAAAAAGAGCCCATGACGGGCTCTTAGGGAGTGCAAGGAATCATGTGTGCTCAGTCGAGATCAGAGTAGCTTTCTTTTCCGGAGGTGCTGATGAAGTCCAGTGAGTCGAACTCGCCGGAATCATTGCCGAGTCCGTCGAAGATGGTGAACGCAGGATTGCGCTTCACCCGTCCGGGCTCGATCTTCACATTTCCGGAGGCCGCTCTCTTCTTCAGTTTTTCAACCAAAGTGGTGCGGTTCATGGAAAGAAGCTGCGCAGCTCTGTTCTTGTTGTGGTTGGTGCGGCGCAGAGCTTCAGCAATCAGGCGATTTTCGAACTCTTCGACGACCCTGTAGAAGTCGATGCCGCTGCCGAGATCGATTTCCTTCTTGATGAACTGCTCGATTTCAGTTCCTTCATCAAACTGCGATTGCATTCCCGAGCCAAAATTGCCGGGAGGCGTGTACATGGGGTTGTAGGCAGCCGGATTTCTCGGCTGACCCATGTAACCCATGGTCGGGGAAACCGACATGTTTTGCGGGTGCGGTGTGCGGAAGTTGTTCTGTCCTTGTGTGCCTGCGTTCTGATTCAGAGATCGCTGCTGAGGAATCGAACCGCCGACGGCAGGGCCGTGTGACTTCTGAGGAGCGGGCATCTGCATCCGCTCAAAGAAGGTGTCGATGTTGTCTGTGACGAGGTTCCGCAAGCGAGGTGGAAGATCATTGACTTCGACGCTGCCCGAGTTCTTCAAGACAACGATGCGGTCGATCAGGTTCTCGAGCTCACGAAGGTTGTGCGGCCACGTATGTTGGAGAAGAGCGTTCATGGCGTCCGGTGCCACTCCAAAGATGGATTTGCCCTTCGTTTGATTGAACTTTTGAATGTAGTGCTCAACCAGCGGGGCGATATCCTCGCGACGCTCACGCAGCGGCGGGATGTACACAGCGCAGCCGGCCAACCGATAATAGAGATCTTCGCGGAAGGTTCTCTCACGAACTGCGAGGTCGATGTTCATGCTGGTCGAGCAGATGATGCGCGTGTTTGATATGCGGGGGCTTTGAGAACCTACAGGAGTGTAGGTGCCGTCTGTGAGGATCCGCATGAGCGCCATCTGGAGGCGCGCTGAAAGCTTGGACACTTCCTCAAGGAAGATGGTTCCACCCTCAGCAATCGCAAAACGACCCTCACGGGACTGATTGGCACCAGGGAATGCGCCTTTCTCGTGACCGAAGAGTTCGGCCTCGAGGAGGTCTTCCGCGATCGTGCCGCACTTGACGGGTACGAAAGGGCCAGATGCTCGTGAGGACTTCTCATGAATCGCACGTGCGACCATCTCTTTCCCTGTTCCCGGCTCACCGGTAATAAGAACAGGTGCCTCGGCCTCGGCCACTTTCATAATCAAGTGTTGGACATGCCGAATGACCGTGCTTGAGCCCAATAATGCGGACACAACGCTCACGAGAATCTCCTCATCCCCGCTCCCTGCGGACTTAAAGGTTCAGAACTGACCGGCGTTCGCAATTCATCCTGAATCGCGCTTCACCCGATTTTTAAATTTTTAAGGATTACGGTTTTGAGTATGACAGGAGGTCGGGCGGATGACAAGCACGATCGGCTGAGTTGATTCAGGATTTTGTGTTTAGAAAAAAAACACTTCGCCTTTCGACAAATCCTGCTCTTCATTGTTTTGCGAAGGAACCTGAGGAGCCACCCGTGTTGACGCGGGGTTGCCTGACCCGAGGTTGGTCATTTGTGCCGGTGTCAGAGAAGTGACAGCCAAAGGATTCTCTCCTTTGGAGGGAGACAGCGACGAGGATGGGAGCGTGGCTTCCCGACGTCCTGAACGAGTGATGATTTCCTCCACATTAAGACGCACCTTCTCAAGCGGAAGCATCGCATTTTGAAGTTGCTGTCTTGTGATGTCTTGATACTGAAGATTGAGGACAATCTGATCGATGCTCTTCGCCATACTCTCAGAACTACCTACGGCATTGGCAGCCAGTTTTCTGAAGGCGGCTGTGCTCTCCTCAGCCTTCATCATGAGGTCGCCTACAGCACGAGCCACATGATTTTTCTTCTCATTGTTTCTGTTCATGCTCTCGACCAATTCACGGCTCATGCTTTGAATACTCGAATTCACGCCGTGGACGATCTTGATGATGTTGCTGCTTGCAAGGCCAGTTCTGTCTGAAAGTTTTCTTACCTCTTCGGCTACGACTGAGAAGCCCAGACCGTTGTCACCCGCGCGTGCCGCCTCGATGGCGGCATTGAGGGCCAAGAGATTGGTCTGGTCGGAAATGTACTGAATTTCGTCGCTGATTTTGTTGATCTCGGCGGTGTTGAGCAAGATCTGTTCGATCGACCGGCAAGAGGCCGCATCGACCTCCGCATTTTCCTCGAGCATGACAGTCATATCGCGAAGCAGGGTGATGCAGCTTTGAATGACGCCATTGAGACTCGTTCCCGAAGCTGAGACTCTGCCCTCTTCGAACTGTACTGAAATCAGGCGCGACTCGCTCAAATGTTCTTGAGCCTTTTCATAAATATGTCGGATCTTGTCGGCGATTTGCAGAGCGCTGGACTCTGTTTGTTGAGTCACGGACAGCAACTGGTGGTTCACCTCGGGAATGAGGCCGACAACGTCCTGAATCAGTCGCCTCAACTCCAGCTGATTTTGTTCGTTGTGGTTTGCCTCACCCTGAAGGCGGATGAGTTGAAGGGAAAGTTCCTGAAGTTTGCTTGCTGAGGCTTGTGCCCGCGATTCGAGTGTTCTCCCCAGAACATCAAATTCTTTTCTTTGATTCTGAAGTCGTGAACTGAGGGTTTCAGATTCTTTTTTCCAAAATTCAACAGATTGACTCAATGTTTTGATGCGGTTCTCTGTTTCGCTGCTGTCGGCAGAGGGTTGTTCCGACGGAGCAGTCGAAGGAGCCGGCCATTTGATTGGCTTATCCTGACCCTGCAAGGAAGAGGCTGCCTTTGCATGGATTCGGGCAGCGCTGGCTTCTGCCTGAGCGACAGCCAATTGTTGCTCCAATGAGGAGATGTGTTGCTTGAGTGTTTGAGCATTCTGGGAGGCGCTTTCAAACTTCCTGTTGAGGTTGTCCCGCTCGTCCTCCCATTTCTTTTCTGCCTGTTCGATACGATGGCTTGATTGAAGCTTTTCGTCCTCCCAGATTTTCTTGGCTTGTTCGAGTTTATCTGAAGAGAGGCGTCGTTCCGCTTCCCATGCGTTGCGGGCGTTTTCATATTCCATGGACAAGAGTTCGAAGTCGCGACGGACAAAATCAGCAGCTTGCTGAACGTCTCTTGCCGCCGACTCGCGGGTCCTGTCCAACTCCTTGGTATAGGTGTCGCGGAGTCTCTCAAGATCCGTCTTCGCCTGTTCTTTAATTCTCTCCAGTTCGCGTTGTGCAGCATCGCGACCAAACTCAGCCTCTCGAAGTGAGTGCTCGAATGCGAATTGTGCATCACCGAGAAGATTCTCTTTGATTTCCTCTGCATCGCGCCGGCCTTTTTGGTAGGCTTCTTGGAGCTCCTTCTTCTGGTTGTTCTTAATGAACTCCATTTCGCGTTCGTGTTTTTGTCTGAGAGTTGAGAGCTCTGTTTGCAGGAGGCTCAGGTTCTTTTGATGCTCCTCCTGAACCAGACCGCCTTCGGAAAGAAATGTGGTGCGGAGGTTGTCCAATTCGGAGGCATGAGTTTGAGTGAGAGCCGCGATTTGGTCTTGCAGGGGTTGGCACGCCCTTTGAACAATCTGGTCGCGATTCTCTCTGAGATCTTGCAATTCAGCCAAGGCGGCATCGCGCAGTTGCTGTGCCGACCTGAGTTCGGACTCACACTGTTGTCGAATTTCTGCAATCTCTCGACTGGCATTTTCACGAGCCTCTCTGATTTGATTCTGAGTCCCTTCTCGGACTTCGTGAAGATGCAAAGCGGCGACAGTGCCCTTCGAATTTGCTTGAGCCAAATCAGATTCCAGTTTCTGATTTTCGGAACATGCAGTGATGAGTTCTCTCTCGAGACGGTTCACCTCAAGGCGCAATTTTTCCTGTTCTTCTCTGAAGCGGGCGAGTTCATTGTCGGAGGGTGCATTGGCCGTCCTCAGGTCCCGCAGTTCAGTTTCGAGCTCAGACATGCGTCTTTTGTATCTGGTCTCGATTTCTGAAACGACTTCTGCGCGCAAGGACGCGGCTGCGCTCTCTGCAAGCCGATCGAGTTCGAGGCTCGCGCTGTTTGCGACGTGACTGCTTTTTTTCCAGAACCAGACGGCCAGAAAGGCCAATGCCGATACATTGACCAAGAGTGAGAGCCGGTAGTCCGTCAGTGCGAATCCGCCCGCTACGGTGACAAGCGAGAGGGCAAGGAAGACTAAAAAAACAGAGAGCGGTCGGATACGAAGTTCTTCCATGACGATGTCCTTTGCTGCCTGTCACTGGGCAAGGAGGTCCCTCGGCGCGGCAGTTCCATCGTCCCAAAAATTTCGCTGACCAACGGTGCATTCTGGCACCACGTCAACCGCCTGACGTGCGGACTGCTGCATTTTTGTTCGCGTCAGGAAGGTGATGAAAAGCGCCTTGCAATCACGAGTGTGATCGCATGATAAGGTTACACAAGTCCCCTTTGTCATGGGAGTTTTGTGGAACAGAGACTCAACCATCGCCTCAAAAATCTGATGGATATTTTGCAGCAGAGATTCGATCTCGCGAATGCAACTTTACCGCCATTTTCAGTGTTTGTTTTGTGGTCGGGGATTGGTGCAGGTGCATTGCTTTTGTCTGCCGTAGCCAACGCATTGCTTGCGAAATACGTGCTTTTCCCGCAGCTCAACTTGAGTAAAACAGTAACGGAAGACACTTCGAACCCTGCTCTGGTTGTGGTTGTGGAGAGGCCGAAGTCAGATGATTTCAAAGAGATTCTGAAGAGAAATTTGTTCAATTCAGAACAGATGGAAGAGGTCGCCAAGGACACCAAATCTCAGACAGGATGCACTCCGGTAAAAACTGAACTGCCGTTGAAATTCACCGGCCTTATTTATGGCGGCAGCAAAGAAACAAGTCTCGTGCTTCTCGAGTCGACAGCAACCCGTCAAGCGGACACTTTTATTTTGAACGACGTGATTCCGGGGGATGCCAAGATCATCGATATCCAACGTGATAAAGTCCTCATTCTGCGCGGAAGCACCGGTTGCCCTGAATTTCTCAATCTGCAGCAACCCGAACCGCTCAAGAGGCGTGTTCCGAACTTGGCACGTTCTCGCGCAGCGTCTCCCCAAATCAATGCGGGTTCAGGTGTGTATGAATTCAGTGAAGCTGGATTCACTCGCAGTCGAGGGGGACAGATCGTCGCTGATCGCCGCTGGGTGGACAAGGCGCTGACGTCGGATTTTGCTAAGACGTTGCAGGATGCCAAAGCGAGCCCCAATTTGGTGGATGGGCAGGTGAAGGGATTCATTCTCACGCGCATCAGGCCAGACAGTGTTTATGAAAAGATGGGCTTTCAGGATGGGGACGTCGTTGAACAGATCAACGGTATTGATTTGAATGATGCGGCGCGCGCCATCCAGACTCTCAATTCGTTGAAGAACGAAAACGCCATCGATCTTATGGTCAAACGCAATGGCGTCGCAATGCCTCTCAAAATTCAGGTGAAGTGACATGAGCGGCCAATGGTACGAACCGAAAACAAACAGGAACCTATTGCAGCGGATCGTGAATACGCTGAAGAGAATCAATTCCAAAAGGAGCGGTTCTTTCCGTAAAAAGATTTCAAAATCTCCGGTTTTTCTGAAATTGAGGGAAAAGTCAGTCGTCTGGGTATTGAATTTTGGGCATTGGTTTCAGTCTTCAGTTCTTCCTGTTTTGCGTCGTTTCAATTGGAAATTGATTCAAGGTCTCATGGCTGTGCTCGTTGTCAGTTTCTTTTTGGCCAACTCCATCAGCACATTTGCCGCCAACGGAATTCTTTCTCTGACGCGATCGGATGGAAAGTCCACGGGAAAGAAGACGCGGGTGACTCCTGCCGATGAGGGAGGCGAGGAAATGACGCCGGGTTCTGTCGCATTGGGAAGTCCGCAGACAGCGAATGCGATTTCTTTGAAGAAAGAGATCCTCGGGAGAAACCTTTTCAACGCGGAAGGAAAGCTGGCCCCCGAAGTGCTCAAGGACGACCAGAAGCTCGTCCGCAAAGACATGACCCTTGATTTTGAGAAGGTGGAGTGCACGAGTGCAGAGCTGCCCGTGCAGATCAACGGCACCATCTTTACAGGTGATCCTCTGAAGAGCCTCGCCATTCTTAAGGATCCCAAGATCGCCGATGCAGATATTTATAAGCCGGGCGATGCGATCATCGATCATGAAGATTACGAAATCTACAAGGTCGGCAGGGGCATGCTGGAGGTGCGCAAAGGCAACAGCAAGATCTGTGTTGCCATCAATGGCTATGGGAAAAAGGAAGGCGACGGCGGGAGCGATTTTCAATCGCCTTCAACCGCCAAGCCCGCCGGCGAATCGAAGGAATTTGAGTTTGACGCTGCATTTATTTCCCAAGAGATTGGCCCCGGATACGCGACCATATTGAATTGTGCGAAGTTGATTCCGGAAATTGATGCGTCTGGAAAAATGCAGGGATTCAAAATGATTTCAATAGCCACCAGCTGCCTTTTCGATCGCATCCAGATCCAGAACGGAGACGTTGTCACGGAGGTGAACGGAGTGAGTCTCAAAGATCCCGGACAAGGTTTCAAACTGTATCAGTCGCTGCAGGAAGAGCGCACAACCAATATCAATATCCTCAGAAATGGCGAACCAATTACTCGCATCATACGGGTGAAGTGACTATGGAAACTTGGATTCGGACATCATCGAAATTCAGCAGAGCAACCCGCATTGCGCTCGGCCTTTTGGCAGTTGCCAGCGGAGCGCAAAGCGTTTCTTTTATGCCGCAGCACAG
>JBEGJP010000158.1:0-17556 GCA_041184525.1 Pseudomonadota bacterium
AAAACGGAGTCTTCTGATATGAATCAAGTGCAGGGCGACGGTTCTTGGAATAGCGATCGGAATCAAGTTGCAAGTGAACCTGGTTTTTTCGCCGAAGGCGGCGACACTCCTTACCTTGAGGATGAAAACGGTTATTACAGCGAAGAAGAATACGCGTCACAGGATCAGGCTGCCTATGCGCAGAACCAAATCGTCCTCACTCTCAGCTACTCTTTGCTGAATCAAGTTCGCCAGACTGCGCGTGCTGAAGGTGTTCTGCCCGAAGATATTCTGATTGAGTTGATCGCCGAAGGTGTCACCCGCAGGGTCTTTGAAGACGCTCAGCGCCCTGCTCCCAGCCACCTGATGACGAGAACGGGATACGTTGCACCCGATGCCAACGGCAACGTGCATCAGCCGCAATTGAGCCATCACGGAATGCAGGGGAACAACCGCGGCAATCACAATGGAAACAACAACCGTCGCTTCAATCACAACGGTGAACGGGGAAATCATTTTCAGGGCCGCAACCGGCAGCACAATCATTTTAAAAATAAGCAGCGCAACGGAAAATGACCCGCCACACCGGCCGACTCAAGAAAATCGCTCTCACTGGCGGTATTGGCTCGGGAAAGAGTTCTCTTGCCCGAGTGCTTTCTGAGTTTGGTTATTGCGTCTTTGATGCTGACAGATTGGTGTCTGCGGTTGTGACAGAAGATATCACCAGACACGCAATCATTTCACTTCTGGGGCACGAGGCTTTCACGCAAGATTCCGAAGGAAAGTTGAATTACAATCGTCAATTTGTTCGCGACAGAGTTTTCTCTGAGCCTACTTTACGCGGAGAACTTGAAAAGATTCTCCATCCCAGATTGCAAAGCCAATTCGAACTGCGCTGCAGAGAGATTGAGGCAACATCCGGTGCAGTTTGGATTTTTTATGAGGCGGCACTGATTTTTGAACAGGCGCGAGAGGGCGCGTTCGACGCCGTTGTCTCGGTGGTTGCTCCTGAAGACGAAAGGCGCCGACGATTGCAGTCGTCTCGTCAGCTCTCCGATGATCTCATCTCGGCAATATTTGCAGCTCAGGTTTCTGATCACGTGCGCAGGTCAAAATCGACCTTCATTTTTGAAAACAGCGGTGCTGTTGACGAGCTGCCGAAATTCACTCTCGAGCTGCTGACGAATTTGCGGCAGTTTTTTCACCCGAAGAGTCATTGACATCGTGAAGTCAGAAAGATGCAGATAAACTGCACTCAGGTCAGAAACGACTTGGGGTGAAGTGATGTTTCAAGTGTCATGTGCGGCGTGCAATGCGTCATTTGAGTACAACATTGATGATTATATTCACCTGTGCCCTTACTGCTCCACCGGATTTGTGATCGATCTGGATGAGGGGGTCAAGGATGTGATCGGGGACCATTACATCGTTCCCAACCGCGTCGATCGTGAGCAAGTGGAAGGAATTTTCTTTGATTGGGTCAAGAATCGGTACCATCGAAGCGACCGAATCAAAAAAGAATTCAGTATTCTTGGCTCTTATGGAATCAGCCTTCCTTATTGGATTGTGTCCGCCGAAGCGCATACGTTTTGGAGTGGACATAGTCAGAAGGCAAACCGGTACAGCGGGCATCCCAACGACTATAGCTCAAGGTTCTTGAAAGAAGATGGACGATTCAGTCGGAGATACCGCTGGTCGATTCTCGCACGCAGATCACCGAAAGAGCATTGGGGTCTGGAGCGTTTGCACCACCCGAAAGAGTCTGTGCTTGTCGATTGGGATGGTTTTCCATTCGACGAGTCGTTGGGCATGAGCAAAGAGGGCTCCGCGTCTTCGGTGTACGAGGCGCGGCAGGCGTTTAAATTCGATCACGCCAATGGACTCTCGATCGCGGGAGTCCAAGTGAAGGAGAGCTCCGCGATTGCGAGGGCCAAAGACCAAATTCAGGAGTACCATCGCCGTGTCGCAAAGACAAAAGTGGGCACTCTTTATGAGCACAGAACTGAAATCGAAGTGGTCGGGATTCATCTGGTCCATTTACCGTTTTGGGTAGTTCGATATTCATACTCACCGCAAAGTGTTTTTCGGTATTTCAGTTCTGCCCGCGAGTGCAGGGTTCTCGTGCAAGGTTTTTCGAATGCGGTTCTCGAGGGTGAGACGCCCTTGACCAATTCCGACAAAGTCATGACCAACATGATTGTGTGCGGATCAATTGCAGTTCTTTCACTTGCACTGGCAGTCTTTTTCCATCCCTCCTTCCTCTTGGTGACAATGATTTTTGCAACAATTTGTGCTCTCTCCGCGAGGAAGATCATGGGGCGAGAGAAAACGGACACTGATTTGGGACGCGGAGCAGAGCTCAGCGAGCCCGTCTTTTAGGTGAGGACATCATCAATGAATTTCATGCGTGGACTCTCACGTTCTCTCGTGATTTCAGGGTCAGCTGTTTTCCTTCTTGTCGGCTATTCCTGCGGCAAGAAGGAGTCCAGTGATACGCCTCCGAGCCCGAGTCCGACGGCCACCGTCACTGCGGCGCCCACACAGGTTCCTGAATCGTCACCAGTGTCGTTTTGGTTGGCTCCGGGCTCAACGCCGGGATTTCCCGTCGCCCAGCGTTTTGATTCTGCCGGACGCGCCAGTCTGCAAGTGGATCTCATGAAGTTTGGAATCGACAGGGGTCCCATCACAGCCCTGACGTTTCTGGACTCCTCCACGTTGCTCTTTTTTGTGAATCCGGGAACTGACAAAGAAACTTTTGGCACTGTCGACGTCAAGACGGGGCTGGTGAAGAACAAGGCATGGGGCGCTGAAAGTTCCATCAAGGCGATGTTCAAAAACCTTCCTGTGCGTTCGATGATTGCAGGTTTCCAAAGCGGTGTGCTTCTTGCATTGACGGACTCGTCTGTGAAGAGCATTCGCTACAATCAGGACGGTGGATTGCTTGGTGACACCTTCTACGACAGCACCACGCTCCCGAGTGAGTGTCCCGTTGCCGATCTGACAGGAATGGCGCTTGTCCAAGGTGGCGGCGGGTCGCAAGTGATCGTGATGTCGGCCGGTGGGCAGCCTCGGTTGAATGTTCTCACTTTGACGGCAGGTGTTGTGAGCTGCAAGTCAACGCTGGACTACAGCAATGGAGTGACGACAGCGGCTCATCGTGCCGTTAGCTTGGTGCAGATGCCGGATGGAAAGGTGTACGTGCTGTATCAACATGATGTTGTGACAGGTTCTGACCCCAAAATTGTCCGCTACGACTACGATGGGACCAGTTTGAGTAACGCTCAAGAGATCTTTAAGGGTTCGGCAAATCTGGGCAAGAAGCCATTTGGTTTGATCGCGAGGACAAACCGACGTCTCATGGTGGCTCGGCCTGATGTCTCTGCCCTGATCGAGGTGGCACTGAAGGGAAACACGGGGGAGCAAACCGACTATTATGAAAAGACCTCATTTGCTTCTGATTTGTCTGCCCTGATTGCTGAACCCTTCCAGTGATTGTCACTGATTTGAACGGACGACGGCCAGACAATTTGCAACTTTTCGCTCCATCGGTTCATTGAAGGGGCGTGCATTCATTCTCTTCCCGTTCAAAATGAGTCCGGAACTTCCGCCACCATCCAAATTCAATGCCCAAGTTGCGCCAAGATTTTTCAAAATTCGGGTGGTATCTGCCAAAGAAAGCCCCGTCAGACTTCCTTGTCGGCCTTCGACCATGACCCACCACATCGTCGTTCTGTCTTCACTCAGTCCGACTGCGGTTCTCGGATGTTCGGTGGTGCAGAATTCTCCGCACTCTTTGTCTTCTGTTCCGGTCCATTCAAATTCGGGATCAAGTAGGATTTGCCACCCGCCGACAACACTGGTCCATTCCCCACGCCAAGGTGTCACCCTTTGAAATTCATCAATGACGCAATTGTTGGAAGCATCGCAGGCAAGGAATGACCATTCTTTGGTGTCAGCGACTTGAGGCCATTTCTCGCCCAGCCCCGCAGCGAGGCCAACAGGCTTCAGGTTTCCGTCGAAGAAATCACCATTGATGACAGCGAGTGCTCCCGCCTTTGCACTGAATTCCGAAGGGGTCAGGCCGCGTTCGCCGGAGGTCGAAGCGCGTAATTTAAGTTGGGGGTCGGTCAGGTTGATTTTAAGAACGTGCACGCGCTTGTTTGTGAACGTCGTATCGCGGAAAAAAGTGAGTCCTGATTCCTCTCTTTGGGTCACGTTGCTGACAGGTGTTGTTGCTTGTGCATGGGCAGGAACAGTCCAAAATGCTAACAGGGCTGACGCAAGTGCTATCAGAGTCGAGATTTTTCGGATGACCATGTGGGCACTCCCATGGCGAGGTTTTTGAATATGTTGTCCAAAATTAAAGCACAGGTTCCCGCATCGCTCAACGGAGCACGATTCGACATCGCTGCCGCGGCGTTGGTTGAGGATCTCTCCCGAAAGAAAATAAAGGAGATCATCGATCGCGGGGGCGCATATCTCAACAAGCGCCGCGTTCTCATGGCCAAAAAGGAAGTCAGAGCAGGTGACCAGATCGAACTGTTTTGGGACGAAGGAAGACCGCTGTCGGGTCAGTCGGCAACGAGAATTCCTGTGGGCATTCTTTCTGAAAATGATGATTTCGTCGTGATCAACAAGCCAGCCGGACTGCCTGCTCAATCCACATTGACGAGTTCCGAAGACACCGTTGTTCATGCTTTGAAATTGCAATACCCCGAACGGTTTGCCTCCGTTGAACTGTGTTTGGTGCATCGGTTGGACAAAGAGACTTCGGGTGTGATGCTTTTGGCGAAGTCAAAATCTGCTCAAGTGCAGTTGGAAAGGCTCTTTCTCGAAAGAAGAATGAAGAAGGTCTATGAGGCTCTCTGCTTTGGCATTCCCAAATCAAACGAGGGGACGCTCCATTGGCCATTGAGAAAAGATCCCTCGAGGCCAAATACCTACGTCGCCGTTCTGGGTTCACCGGCACGGGGCGGGGCTCGATTGCCCGAGAGCAAAGCAGCTCTGACGAAGTTTCTGGTCAAGAAAACATTTCCTTCTTTGAAGGCGTCTTGGATCGAGTGCTTCCCTGAAACAGGACGCACGCACCAAATCAGAGTTCATCTTCAGGCCTTGGGAGTGCCGATTCTGGGCGACAAGACCTACGCAGCGAACGTTATTGGTCATCCCCTTGCGCAAATTGCCACACGTCATATGCTCCATGCCTCCAGTTTGTCGTGGACGCAGGACGATGGACGGACGTTCTCATTTGAAGCACCGTTGCCCGAAGATTTCGGGTCTTGTTTGAATCTGCTTGCGAAAGAAGGATCCTCTAATGACGTATAAAATGATTGAAATTCCCACTTCGGGCCAGAAGATTTCTGTCGACGCCAAGGGGCTGCTTGTTGTTCCTAATGAACCCGTGATTCCCTTCATTCGCGGTGATGGCACGGGGCCTGACATTTGGGCGGCAAGTCAGCTTGTCTTCGATGCAGCTGTGGCCAAGGCCTACGGCGGAAAACGAAAAATTCATTGGATGGAAGTTCCCGCCGGTGAGGCATCTTTCGCCAAATATAATGATTGGCTTCCTCAAGAGACCGTCGATGCATTGAGAGATTTTCGTGTCTCCATCAAAGGACCCCTGACCACGCCGGTGGGAGGCGGGATTCGCAGTCTCAATGTGACTCTGCGCCAGACACTTGATCTCTATCAGTGTGTCCGACCTGTGAAATGGTACTCCAATGTGCCTGCTCCCGTGCGTGAGCCGCAGAAAGTCGACATGGTGATTTTTCGAGAAAACACCGAAGACATCTATGCCGGAATTGAATTCAAATCCGGCAGCGCCGAAGCTCTGAAGTTGCGTGATTTTCTTAAAACTGCATTCAACAAGACGGTGCGTGAAGATTCCGGCCTTGGAATCAAGCCCGTCAGTGAATTCGGCTCGAAGCGTCTTGTCCGAGCGGCTATCAAATATGCCATCGAGAACAGGCGCAAGAGCGTGACCTTGGTCCACAAGGGCAACATCATGAAATTCACCGAAGGAGCCTTTCGCGATTGGGGTTATGCTGTCGCCAAAGAAGAATTCAGAGATTTTTGTGTGACTTGGGACGAGTGTCAGGGGAATGTGCCTGCGGGCAAAATCCTCATCAAAGATGCGATCGCTGACAATATGTTCCAGCAGGCACTTCTCCGTCCCGACGAGTATGATGTTCTTGCGACGACCAATTTGAACGGTGATTATCTTTCCGACGCCTTGGCTGCTCAGGTCGGGGGCTTGGGAATTGCTCCTGGTGCAAATATCGGTGATGGCTTTGCGGTTTTTGAAGCCACGCACGGAACCGCTCCGAAATATGCTGGAATGGACAAAGTGAATCCGGGCAGCGTGATTCTCAGCGGTGTCATGATGTTTGAATATCTGGGATGGAAAGAGGTTTGCCAACTGATTGAGCGCGCGTTTGAAGCCACACTTCAAGACAAGGTTGTGACTTACGACTTTGCACGCCAGTTGTCGGGCGCCAAAGAAGTGAAATGCAGTGAATTTGCTCAGGCCATTTGTGATCGAATGAAGTGATTCATTCGGTGAGATGTAAAAAAGCCCCCGCAGCTCGTCTGCAGTGGGGCTTTTTTCTATTGGAAATTAAGAAAATTGTGGGTGACCATCCAAGTGATACAACTTGATGGCGCTGGACCATGCATACGATGCACCAATCGTTTCCATGGCGCGAAGTATTGCAGCGTCTGTTTCGGAGTTTGCCGGATGTGGCGTGTCGAAAAGATAGCGGGCACAGAGCCAGCCCACATCCAAGATACGCTTCTCAAGTTCATTTCCCTTGAGTTTGGTGCCACGGCTCGCGACATGTGCGAGCTTGAGGCCGCCAATATCGGTCGGCAACTTGGCCTGAAAGGGCGCTTCGATAAAGATGTCAACTCCTGCAATTTCTCTCTTGCCGTTTTGATTGCTCATGGTCTGTTCCCTCGGCTTTAGCGTGCCATTTTAGCGATGATGGCGTCGGTGAATTGAAGTGTGGAGGCTGTGCCCTTGAGGTCGCGCGTGAGCATCTTGCCTTCCGCGAGAACAGCGTGCAGCGCCGATTCGATGCGCTGAGCTGCTTCCAGTTGTCCCATATGTTGGAGCATCATGACCGCCGACAGCAGAAGCGCTGTCGGATTCGCCAACCCCTTGCCGGCAATGTCCGGCGCCGAACCATGAACTGCTTCGAACACAGCTCCCGTATGTCCGATGTTGGCACCAGGTGCGACACCCAATCCTCCCACCAGTCCCGCGCAAAGGTCAGAGACAATGTCACCGTAAAGGTTGGGAAGCACGAGGACATCGAATTCCTCAGGACGTGTCACAAGCTGCATGCAAAGATTATCAACAATGATGCTGTCGAATTTGATATCTGCGAAATCACGCGCCACGTGCTCATGTGCTTTGAGAAAGAGTCCGTCGGTCAGTTTGTGGATGTTGGCCTTGTGAACACAGGTCACTCGCTTTCTCTTCAGCTTGCGGGCCATTTCAAACGCGTACCGAGCGACACGTTCACTGCCCTCCCATGTGATCACTTTCAGGCACTGTGCCACATTGGGTGCCACCATATGTTCCACGCCGGCATAGGTATCTTCCGTGTTCTCGCGGACAATGATCAAGTCGACATGATCAAAGCGCGTTTTGTAGCCGGGCAGACTCTTGGCCGGCCGCACGTTTGCAAATAGATCAAGTTTCTTTCTGAGCGTGACGTTTGCGCTTTGGTGTCCGCCACCCGTCGGAGTGGTTGTCGGGCCCTTGAGAGAGATTCCGTTTCGCGCGATGGATTCCAAGGTTGCGTCCGGCATGACGCCCTTGCCGGCAAGAGCGCTCGCCTCGCCTCCCTCACATCTCTCCCAGTCGATTTCAACTCCGGTTGCCTGAATGATCTTTGTGACTGCGTCACTGATCTCGGGTCCAATCCCATCACCGGGAATCAAAGTGACTTTTGATTTTGCCATCTGTCTGCTCCTTCCAAAGCAATTGTGCTCGCGACTAAAACACTTCGGACTGCGCTTTGGCAAGAGAAGTCCACTCACCCTCTTGCCATTCGTAGCCAAGACACCTCAAGAGTTCGAGGTAAAGTCCAAAATCCAGATAATCCTGAGAATTTTCTTCATTTGGGTCGGCTCGTTCGACGGTGAGGAAAGTTTTCATACCCGTGTCGGTCAGAAGGGCCGCCATGAGAAGCGGGAAATGCCCCAAGGCACTGCGGCCAAACAATTCTCGCTCGGCGGAACGGATCTCGTCGATGGCTCCTTCCCCGCGCTCCATGATGTTGCTGAATGAGGCGTGAGGCTGCTTTTGGAGACAGAGTTCCGGCGCTTCGAGGCTGTGAAAATAATCGCAAATCAAAGGCCGCGATGAAAAAATTCCACAATGTCCGCCCAAGGCACCCGTCGTTGGCGTTGCCGTAAAAAGCGGGCAGGGCAGCTTTTCTCTGAGGAACAGCCTCTGTTGCTCATCCGTGAGGGGAAGCGATCCTGCGCGGCGAGAATGCTCCAAGTACCTTCGCGCATACGCCAAAAACTGTTTCTGCAGTTCTTCCAGCGGCTTGTCTTCGGCAAGCAGTTTTGCAAGCACGACGAAAGCCTCTCCCGCCGTCGCCGGAATAATGGGAAAATGGCAACAGGCGCCGCAGCCTTTGGCACACGAAACCTTGGGGCTTTCAGGATGTCTCAGGTTTTGGTCGAACAGCGCGTCACGGTCAGCTGTCCAGCGTGCATGGACGCCGTCAACAACTGGTAGTAAGCACGCCAAAGCGTCTACGAAGTTCATTTCAAATGCCCTTGCAAAGGATGAAAATCATGCGGTGGAACTCCACAACGTGTTTTCCGGTCGATGTTCAGTTTGAGGACATCGATGGCGGTGGTGTCGTTCACCATCCCAATTATCTCAAATATCTGGAGCGGGCACGATGTCAGGCTATGCGTGAAATTGGCGTCCCGTTTGAGGCCTGTTTGAAAGAGGGCATCGCCTTTGTGGTGGCGGAGCTGAATGCAAAATATCTCAAGCCCGTTCTCTTGGGTCAAAAGGTCTTCGTCCTCACCCAACTTGTTGCTCTGCGAAAGAGCAGCTTGAAGGTCTTTCAGAAAATTGTGGAATCACCGCCGCCAGAAAATTTGCAATTGGATTTGAAAAATTTCTTTTCTACGGATCGCGGGCATTGTTTCGTTGCGCAGTTGCGTTTGGTTGCTGTTGATCTCCGCACGGGTCGTCCGGTCCCTGTCCCTGATGCATTGCGCGTCGCAGGCGGATGTCCCAGTTTTGAAGAGATGCAGACCTCCTCGACATTCTCAGAGGTTCGTCTGACCCCTTTTGCAGATTGAAAGACGGACAACCATGGCAGATCAAAACTCGAAAAATGGTGCGCGTCTTGCAGGGATTGCGACGGGTCTTGTGGTTGTCTTGATCCTGTTTGTCATTGGAACTTGGCTTGAAACGAAAATCTTCGATGGCTTGACGAGCATCCTCCAGAATCATTCATTTCTGTCTGTGATCCTCTTTTTCAGTATCTTGAATCTGACCGCCGTTCTGGCATTTGCTCTGGTCTTCTTAAGTTTCAGAAACGCTGTGAAACTCGTCGTGGAACGTCAGCGCGCGGTGTTTGGAAGCTCATTGCGCACGCGTTTGGTGACTTTGTTTTTGTTTTTCTCTTTGGTTCCAACTCTGATTCTTCTTTATATTTCGACAAAATTCGTCAATGCGCGCTTCGAGAGTTGGTTGCCGCCCAGTATCTCCGAGACGACGCACCTGAGTTTTAAGAGCGAGGTCGCCTACAGGGAAAAGTTGATTCGCTTGCTCAACGCTGATCAAGGCACTCCGATAAATAAAGAGAGCTTCGATTTTGTGATTCCTAATGAAGCCGCTGCTCGCAAAGGGGCTTTTTTTTCACCCGAAGTCGCCGGTCTGAGGGATTCTATTTTTACGATTCTTGACCGCCAGCCTCCGCCTCCCTCTGGAGATGCCAAATGGATACCCATTGCCGAGAGCCGGTATCTCATTGTTGCACTCAGGGAAAAACAATTTGTTGGTTTTGTTTCACCACCTTCGATCCACCAACGTTGGAAGTCGCTCTCTGCCGAGGTTTCAGAGGCGCAACCGGGAGTTGAGCTGGTCAGGTTGAGCTATTACATCCTGTTGGGTGCATTGAGTGTCCTTCTTGTTTTCTCAGCACTCTGGCTCGGCGTGACGATCGCTCGTGAATTGACGGGCCCGCTCCAGACATTGGCCTCGGCGACACAGGCCGTGGCGCAGGGGAACTATGACGTCAATATCGATGATGTGGTCTCCGACGATGAACTGGGTCAGTTGGCGCGGGGGTTTCGTTCGATGGTGGGCGACCTTCAGGATGCACGCAGCAAAGCCCTCGCGTCAGCGGAAGAGCTTGAGCACAAAGCCTCCCTTCTCTCAGAAAAGACCGAGTATTATGCGTCCGTTCTGCAGGAAGTTCGCGCTGCGGTGCTTGCTGTGGACGCAGAGCTGAGGCTTGAGGCCTGCAATCCCGCCTGTGAGCGCTTGTTCAATCTGCGGGAGGAATCCGTCCGTGGCTTGCATTTGTCTCGTGTCCTGACCAACCCCTTTTACGAGCTCTGGTTGGAGCCCTTATTGTCCAAGCTTCTCAAAAACGGAGACCGACGGGTTGAGGGCGAGTTCGCGGGTCGTATTGGCTTTGCCGACGTGCAACTGATGGTCACAGCGATTGCCCTCACGAAGCCGGACAAAAATCGCGCCTTTTTGGTGATTGTTGAAGACGTCACACAGTTGGCTCGGGCACAACGCTCTGCCGCATGGCGTGAAGTGGCTCGAAAAGTGGCGCATGAAATCAAGAACCCACTCACGCCGATCAAGTTGGGAGCGCAACGGCTCGAAAGGAGACTGTCACTCCCCATTTTGGAAGATGATCGACAGGCGATGCAAGAGAGCTTAGGGGTCATTGTTCAATCTGCGGATACCATCAAGCGCTTGGTTGATGAATTTGTGGCAGTGGCTCGTATGCCCGGTCCTCGGATGCGAATTTCGAACATCGTCGAAACTCTTAAACTTTGCGTCGCAGCCTTCTCCGAGAATCCGGAACAAATTGCAATCGAGCTGGAGGTTTGGAATCGTGAACGGGGTTCTTATCTTCCAATAGCGGAGTCACAGGAAAATTCGGATTTTTCATTTCGATATGATCCCGAACAAGTCAGCCGAGCTATGTTCAATCTGATCTCAAATGCCGTTGCAGCATCGGCTGGTTTGGAGGGAATGGCAAAGCGGATTGTCGTCCGACTGGGAGCCATGCACACTGCCCAAAATGAATTGGAAATTTCAGTACTGGACTGGGGGCACGGAGTCCCAGATGCAGTGAAGGATAAGATTTTTGAACCGTATTTCAGCACCAAACGCACGGGAACCGGTCTCGGCCTCGTGATCGTACAGCAGATCGTTCATGAGCACGGGGGTCGACTGCGCGTGTCCGCAAACGAACCTCGTGGTAGTATCTTCACACTGACTCTTTCAACATGAACAGGAAAAGCAGATGACCAGCGTCGTGAGTGATGTGAACCAATCTCTAGCCGGAAAGGTGGTCGTCATAGATGACGAGCGTGAAATCTGTAAAGCCGTTTCTGACATTCTCCGTGACGAAGGCCACCGTGTTTTTGTTGCACATGATGCTCAGAGCGGTTTGAAAGCTGTTGGCAAGGAGATGCCGGATGTTTGTCTCTTGGATGTCTGGTTGCCGGATCAGGACGGTTTGGCTGTTCTCGAAAAAATCCGAGCCTTGGGGTCCGACGTCAGCGTGATTATGATTTCAGGGCACGCCAACATTGAGACGGCCGTCAAGGCCACGCGCCTTGGGGCTGTTGATTTTCTCGAGAAGCCGTTGAGCCTTGAAAAGCTTGTGATGAGCGTCGGAAATGCGCTGCGCATCAGATTGCTGCGTGACGAAAATGCCAATCTGCGGTCGCGCATGGAGCGTCGTTACCGCTTGATCGGCGAATCGAGGGCGATGTCTCAAATCAAGGACACCATCGATGTTGTTGCCGGCAAGAATTCAACTGTTCTCATCACCGGTGAAAATGGAACAGGGAAAGAGAACGTTGCCCGTCTCATTCATGAGCGGAGTTTGCGTTCCAGAAAACCTTTTGTCGCAATCAATTGTGCTGCAATCCCAGAGGAACTGATCGAATCAGAGCTCTTTGGATTTGAAAAGGGTTCATTCACAGGAGCCGTGCAAAGCAAGAGAGGCAAGTTCGAACAAGCCCACATGGGAACATTGTTCTTGGATGAAATTGGCGACATGTCGCTCAAGGTGCAGAGCAAGGTACTGCGCGTTTTGCAGGAGCAGCGTTTTGAACGCATCGGCAGTGATGATTCCATGGATGTGGATGTCCGGATTATTGCCGCCACCAACAAAAATCTCGAAGAGGCCATTCGGCGCGGTGAGTTCAGAGAAGATCTTTATTATCGTCTCAATGTGATTCCTATTCAGCTTCCTCCTCTGCGGGACAGGGGCGAAGATATTCTTGCTTTGGCGAAACATTATCTTGGCGCCTTCACTGCGGAGGAGGGTGCTTTGGCGAAATCTTTTTCGCCTGCCGCAGAAAGGGCTTTGCTCGCGTATTTCTGGCCCGGAAATATCAGAGAGCTGAAAAACATTATGGAGCGTCTGAGCATTCTGGTGGCTGGTGATGTTATAGAGGAAAATCACCTCCCTCCTGAAATCGCGGGTCACAAGCGGAGCGGTGAAAACGATCTTTCGTCATTATTCCGTTTTGATGATTTCAAAGATGCCAAGGGCGAGTTTGAAAAATCCTTCCTCATTTTCAAACTGAAGCAATATGAATTCAATATTTCGCGGACTGCGGAAATGATCGGTCTTGAGCGGAGTCATCTCTATCGCAAAATGAAGGCATTCGGCATTGACACAGACGGTGAGCGACGCTCGGACGGGCAGGAATTGGGATGAGAAAGACCCTGATAAAAACCGTCATTTTGGTTTCAGTTGCCATCACTTTTCTGTATTTCATGGACCGTGCCGGTCTGCTGAAGTGGTCCGCCATATTGTCTGCATTCCGCAATCATCCCTATGAAATTTTGGCTGTGGCCATTCTGCAAATCCTGACGGCCGTCGTTATGATGATCCGTTACGGAAAACTTCTTCATCTTTTTGGGATTGATGCAGGATGGCGGCAGGTGGCAGCGGCGACCTTTGTCAGTCAGGCTCTGGGGCAGTGGTTTCCGGGTTCGTTGGCCATCATTGAGGTTCTGCGTGTGGGCTTGATGAGCGGCGCCCGACCATCGTCAGAAGCGGCTCTGAAGAACACGGGCCAAGCATCTGGTTTGAAGGCCCGCCTTGCGATCGTTTCACTGGTCGATCGATTGGTGGGTTTTCTGGGAATTCTTCTGGCCGGTTTTTTTTCCTGTGTGATTGTTTTTTATCGAATGCCGGATCGAGCTTTATCGGTCTCTACGGGGGTTCTTGCCCTAGGGTTGTTCTCCGGTCTGGGGGTTGTGCTTTTGTTGGGACTCCCCTTTGCCGTCCGCTTCCCACCCCTCGTCAGGGCGCTCAAAATGAGCCCTAAGGAAGCGCACGCTGCGCGAGCGGAAAGCGCGGGGCTCGTCCGCAGGCTCGTTTTCCACGCCGCTGCTGTCCGGCACGACATTGAGGCTGGGACGCGGCATCCTCTGCGTTTGTTGTTTCCCATCTTTTTGAGCGTGTCTTCCATGCTTTTGACGTCCGCGTCGCTCTCTTTTGCGGGCGCTTCCTTGTCGGTCGATCTCGACTTCTCCCAAATCGTCTGCGTTTTCCCGATGGTTGCCTTGGCCGGATTACTCCCGCTCGGTTTTGCTGGGATGGGGGGCTATCAGCTTGTTTTGGCTTCGGTGTTCAGTCTTTTCGCCGTACCACCGTCGTTCGTTGCATCGGCAGGAGTTTTGCAAAGTGCAGTGTTATTAGTGGTGAATACCCTTCTTGGGCTGCTTTTTGTGCGCGAGTGCCTCCTGAGATTCACGACTTTGAGAGCCAAAACTCAGCTCCCGACACCTTCTCCCTGAAGTTTGCTTGAAGTCAGGGGGGTGGTGGGCTATGAGGGCTGCGCAGGGAGAATCGGGCTACAGCGCCGCAGCCTTTTGAGGTTGTGAGTGAGGAAAGTCCGGACTTCGCAGAGCAGGGTGCTGGCTAACGGCCAGGCGGGGTAACCCGACGGAAAGTGCAACAGAAAATACAAAGCCTAAGGTGCAAACCCGGCAATGGTGAAATCGTGAGGTAAGAGCTCACGGGTGTCCGTGGCGACACGGCGCTTGGCAAACCCCACCCGAAGCAAAACCAAATAGGGGCGAAGGATTGGCTCGGTCCGTCAGACGCTCGGGTTGGTTGCAAAGACTCACTCGGTAACGGTGTGAGCAAGAGAAATTGTAGTCAACGACAGAATCCGGCTTACAGATTCTCCCTGCATTTATGAGTTTTTGTTCTCCTTCCTGAGGTACCGCTTCATGTTCACTCCTTCGCTTTCTTTGAATTCATCGGGACCCGAAATTACTTATTTTACTTCAGAGAGTGTTTCAGAGGGTCATCCGGACAAAGTCGCCGATCAAATCTCTGACGCCATTCTTGATGAGCTTTTAAAGTACGACCCACACGCACGTGTTGCCTGTGAAACACTCGTGAAAACGGGCTTGGTGGTTGTGGCAGGAGAAATCACGACCAACGATGATTGTAAGATGAAGGCAAGAAAGTATGCCGATATTGCGAGAGAAACCATCAAAGAAATCGGCTACGACGACCCTGAAAACGGGTTCGATTACCGCAGTTGTGGTGTGATTGTTGCTGTCGATGCACAATCACATGATATTGCCGTCGGAGTGAACGAAGGAGAGGGTCTCCACAAAGAAATGGGCGCCGGCGATCAGGGCATGATGTTTGGGTACGCTATCAACGAGACGCCCGAATTCATGCCAGCCACGTTGCAATATGCTCAAAATATTCTTCGCAATCTGGCTCAAAAACGCAAAGTGGAAAAGGTTCCTTTTCTTCGACCCGATGCAAAGTCGCAAGTGACCGTCGAATACCACAACGGTGTCATCAAAAGAGTCGACACAGTTGTTGTCAGCACCATGCACACACCGGATGTGTCCTTGGAAAAGCTGGAAGAATATGTTGTTGAAGAAGTGATCAAAAAAACAATTCCCGCTCATCTGCTCGATAGTAAAACGCGTTATTACATCAACCCAACGGGTCGATTTGTGACAGGCGGCCCGCAGGGAGACTGCGGTCTCACAGGACGAAAGATCATCGTGGACACCTATGGTGGTCACGGAGCGCATGGTGGCGGCGCATTTTCGGGCAAAGACCCCAGCAAGGTGGATCGTTCCGCTGCTTATCTGGGTCGTTACATTGCCAAGAACGTCGTCGCAGCCGGTCTGGCTGATCGCGCTCTTGTGCAAATTGCTTACGCAATCGGTGTTGCAGAGCCGGTGAGTGTCAATGTTCAGACGTTTGGAACTGAAAAGACGACACGCACCCGCATTGAGGCGGCAGTGCGTGAAACTTTCCGCATGAAACCCGCGGATATTATCGCCCAGTTTGACCTCAAGAACCCGTCCCGTCAGGGATTCAGCTACAAAGAAACCGCAGCTTATGGTCATTTCGGGCGGAATCAGTTTCCTTGGGAGAAGCTCGACAAGGTTGAGGCGCTCAAGCAATATCTTTGATCTCTGGCAAAGGAGGTTGGAGCTATGTTGTTGAAATTGAGTCGGCGACCCGTTTTCAGTTCCATGGTTGTGCTGCTTGGATTCGTCTTTGCGACTGCAAGCGCTGCGCCCGGAGGAGCAACTTCTGGCTCTGTCTCCTCTTCGGCAGTCCAGCCATTCGCGACTCCGAGCGAAGTTCCTTCCGCACCTGCGGCCACAGAACCAGCCCCGACACCGGTCAATGCCGCTCTGGTCTCCTTGGAGCCCACAGTGAAGTCGCTGGACGTCGTTTGGTCTGTCCGTCATGAACTGCATTCACAGATTGTCGATTTCCTAAAAAAGAAGCCTACTGTGGCCGACAACTATGAAGTGCTCTGGCGCATGGCTCGGTTGTCTTATTACGGCGGTTTTTTTGCTCTTCCGAAGGATGCGCTCAGCGAAGACAAAATGAGCGTTTTTCAGGTGGGCACCGAAACGGGCGAACGTGCGCGGCGTTTGGAGCCGAGCAGGGTGGAAGGGCACTATTGGTACGCCGTCACCTTGGGTGGATGGGGAATTGCAAAAGGCGTATTGAAGGCGCTGAGTTCAGCAGCTCCCATGCGTGATGCCCTCACTGAAGCCATCAAAATAGACCCCAAGTATCATTTCGCAGGGCCCTACCGTGTCCGCGGTCGCCTCTACAACAAGATCCCCGGTGTCATATCGTTCGGTGACAACCAGAAGGCGAACGATGATTTGAAGAAGGCCATCGAACTCGCACCGGAAAGCAAACTGAATCATATTTACATGGCAGAGGTTCAAGCCAAACTGAAGTCCAAGGCTGATGCTCTCAAAACGCTTGAATTTGCGAAATCTCTACCAGATGTTGTTGGTGTCGCAGAGGAAGCAGCCTATCGCAGAGACATCTCTGAATTGGAAAACAAATTTCGATAATTTCATCTAACAAACAGTGTGAGGGTGTAAATGTCTAAGAGTAAAGTGTTGATTGGCGCCGCATTTGTCTTGGGTGGTCTTTTGGGGCTCGTTCCACTTTTCACTCTCGACAGTGGCCGTCTTGCAGGCAGAGTTGTTCTGACGCCCCAATTGGAGACACAGGCTGTGGCGGCAGCGCCTCTCGGAGCCGGTGCCACCGATGCATCTGCCCTCGGTTCCTTTAGTGGCGTGCAGGTCATGCGCTCTCAATTGAGCGGAGGCGAAGCACAAAAACTTTATGAAGCAGAAATGCAGGTCTTTTCTGCTGCTGAACAAATTCTTGTTCAGCGTTACATCGCTTCATTTTTCGAGAAGATGAAAGAAGAGCGTAAATTGTCTTCCGCAGAGGAGGCACAGGCGTCTTATTTTGCTGCAAAAGTTGCTGTTTCACCCGCCGAGGTTGAGCGTTTCCTGAACGAAAATAAAGACAATCCGGCACTTCAGCGCATTCCAGCCGATCAACGCGCACCCCAAGTGAAAAATTATCTGGAAGGAAAAGCGCGTGAAGGCGCGTTTCGATCCTTGGTGGATGAAGCGAAAAACTCAGGAGCCATTCGGGTGGCGGTGAAGCGTCCAGCGGAACCTAAATTGGATGTCACCGATGGCGGCAATTACTTCATGGGCTCTAAAGATGCCAAAGTGACCATTGTTGAGTTTGCGGATTATCAGTGTCCATTTTGCGCAAGAATGGTTCCGACACTCGCTGAAGTTGTGAAGGAATATGAGGGCAAGGTGCGCTGGGTGTACCGTGATTTTCCGCTCCGCGAAATCCATCCGGAAGCGCTGCCTGCAGCTGTTGCGGCAAATTGCGCCGGCGCTCAGGGTAAGTATTTTGATATGCACCATGCGCTATTCGAGAATCACCAACGCCTTGGCGCGCCGCTCTATCGAGAACTGGCTGGAAAAATCGGTCTTGACTTGGG
>JBEGJP010000159.1:0-5502 GCA_041184525.1 Pseudomonadota bacterium
ACGTTGGAGGCATGGGACCGTAACGGGTTTGATGTCTCCGAGAGGGAAAACGCTTCAAACAGACACCCTCTCATCGACGGCGACTTCTACCCCGACTGATTCACCTTCACCTCTTCATTTAGAGCGCCCTGGCGATCGCATTTCGCCTTTCAGGCCGAATGCGAGACGGTGGATATTTGTCATTTTCAATTGAAAGAGCGGAGTTCCACTCGACGCAGCCACCCCGTCTTCAAGCTGCGCACGTGATTTGCTCTTACAATGAACAAAATTAGCCCAATCTGTAAGACAATTGAATTCGCCTTGACCCGGTCCGGTCAGCAAACTCCGGAATGAAGCCGAAAGGCAGTTTCACGGAACGCGCTTTAAACGCCTAAACCCAACCTATCGAAATGAACTTTTGGTCATATGAGCTAGAGTTTGATGACGGGATTGGTTTCAATAACATACTTGAGGATGTGTCTGACAAGAATGGTACTCAGATGAACCAACAAAGCTCCATCGCCGGCGAATACTTTTTCAAACCTCTTTGACGCTCGGCTGGCCCATTTCAGCCGACAAGCAGAAAGTGGAGGTGCCCGATCACACCAGCCCTCGTAGAACGTGTCAATGCGAACAAAGCAAAATGAACGAACCCCGTTGAAATTTCTAAACCCTAACCGTTCGCACACAGGATTGTCTTTGAAAGCATCTTGACCAAGCCACACGAACTTCTCGTTCCCAAAGCGCTTGCAATGGTCAGTCAGGCAGCCGTCAAAACCTTCCAATCGTATTGTATACGTATGTTTCCATTGGATGACTGACTTGAGCGCTTAAATGGGTCGCTTCTCCGAGTTCAAAACTGCTGCCGAGGATTAAAGGCGCGAGCAAAATCGTTTCACTCCTCAACCCAACGAGCTTCTTCAACACCCAATGTTTCCCGCGTGCATGCGGCTTTCAATTCTGCGTGAGCCTTCTGAAGTCCTGCTTTTGCCTGTTCGAACGCCATTTCTTTCTGTTTTTGGCTCTCCAGAGTCTCGGCTTCCGTGATTTTTGCGGTCGATATGCTTTTGCTGATGGCATCAATTTCAGATTGAAGACGTGCGATGTCAGGAGAATCGGGATTTGTCTCCTTAAGTTGATTTTGTTCGACTGTCTTCTTTGCATAGGCTGTATTTAATCGAGTCAATTCCGCAGCGGCATCGTCATGCAATGCTTTCTTGGTTTCCAACTCGCGCTTGGCGGCACCATGTTCAAAATAAATGTTAAGGTCTTTCCAAAACACTCTCTGCTCGACCCAAAGGGATGCTGCCTCACATCCCTGCTCAACTGAACGGATCATCCACGAGCAATGACCGGGCAAAACCTCCTTTGTCGTGTTTGGCCCACAAGGTCGACTACCAAACTCACTCGTTGAAAAAACCAACCCATAGTTTTTATAAGAGAACGGGCTGCCAGTGGTGGATGATTCGCCGGCCTGTGCCATGGGAAAGGCATTAATGCGTGTGGCGTCGGGATCAGAAAATTCAGAAACGGCAGTACCACTCCCTCCAGAATATTCCTGGCAAAAGTCAATACCATTCTTGGAAGCTTTAAGAACAAAACTAGATTCAGAATACATGGTGGAGCACCACCCGCTGCCCGGCAGAGAGCGTTCTGTGTTTTTTTCGGGTGAACTTGCCTGTGACTTGCGGCCCAAATTGAAGAAGCCATCGCAACCTTGCAGATGAATTGCGCCGAGAATAGAGGCCCAAAAAATCATCGCATTTGGCACTAAAAGTGTTCGAAACATTGCACTGCGTCCTCAGACCTTTGATTGGCATCTTCGGCAGCTTTTTTTGCTTTCTTAAGGCCTTTTTAAAGGCCAAACGAACAAGTCTTCGGGTGGAAGCATGAGCTTGGTTTTTCCAATGCACTTCGAATCGCGAATGCAATTTCTGTCATCCGGAATGTGCACCTCGGACTGCGTTCTGCACAGGACAGAATCCGAATGCAAAGGACGGATTCGAAATCTGTTTCTCATCTTTGGCCTGCTCAAATTCAACCCAACCAACATTGGCAACTCACTTTGGAACAAAATCTCTTCAGTTTTCCTCCCTCCCCTCAACGGGGATACGCTTTGTCTGGGTACTTCAGGTCAAACGACAGATGATGGCACAACAGAGGCCAAACGGCATACGAAACTTGATGCGGGAACAAAATGTTTTAAAAGAAAGCTCTAAAGCCCCCACTGACCTTGCAAGAAACTCTCCTCTGTCAAATCCTTAGACAGAGGAGTTTTGTTTTATCTGCTTTTTCACCCCATTTTTAAGCTCTGCCCCATGGCATGCGTGTTGCTCACTCCCGACTGTCGGGATGCCCGCTGGGCCCTTCCGGCGATATTCCCGCGGTGCGGCAGGAGGGAATTCACATGTCAAAGCTCAAAGCCTTTGCCCCTCTTATTTTCTTGCTCGTTACCATCGTTTTTTCTGCCTGTGATTTTCCGCCCGTCCAAACTTTCGTCGTGCGCCCCCAACCGCCATCGGCTCCCGGGAACGGATCGCAGGGTGCCGACGGGAGAGAAAGTCATTCCAGCAATGAAGAGGATGATGATTCCTCTCAAACACACTGGATTCAGATTGACTCGGGAACCGACACACTCTTCAAAGCACAGAATGCAGATTCATCGAGCTTGAGCAGAGATGAGAAATGTCTCTTGCCTCGGGGCACCCGACACACTCTTGCATCCGCCCCCGAATGGCTCAGCAACAGCCACGTCAAGGTCACTTTGCATCGTCCGATGTCCGGTTGCAGTTTCAAAACAGGTTATGTTTACACACCGCACATCGGCGCCACGAGCGACGAACCGACAACGTCATCTGGAGGCGGCGCAAGTTCCTATTCAACAGAAGCCACGCTCTACACCACCGAAAACACGGATATGGAGGGCGGGTCGAAAGATCGTTGCGGGCGACCATTGAACACGCTGGACGATTACATGAACTGGAAAGCAGAAGAAGTGAGTGTGGCGATGGACACCTCGGCCCTACCCTATGGGACCGTCATTCGGATTCCGGAAATCGAACGCAGACTCAAAGTCAAAGACCCGATCCCTTTCCGCGTGGTCGACACAGGCGGCGCCTTTGCAAACAAAGGAACATCCCGCATGGACATCTGCGTGGGGCACAGCCAAAACGACGTCTATTCCTCAAAGTATGTTTGGATGAGCCATGCGAAATTCGAATTCCAAGTCGTGAGTTGGGGCAAATCCTACTCCTGCCAGTGACGCGTCGCTAAAAACGCTCATCCGTGCACAAGAGAATTGCTACAAACCTCTGATTCAATTGGACTATTCTAAAAAAAGACATTCACATGTCACCCGCCCTGTATATTTTTTCGGGAACCTGCCGATACGCTGAAAAGAGGACAGGGGGCTCAGAGGTGGGCGAACGGAAAATTCAGGACAACTTACTGAAAGAAACAGTGGAGGGCATCGATGTCTTCGCGTTCCTGTCCGTGCAAGACCTCCTCTCTCATATTTACAATGCGATGAAGCAGGCACTGCCGCGCTATTCATACCGCGCTTTTTCCCGTGATCTCGGATTTGGTGAGTCGAATTACCTGCACCTCATCTGCACCCACAAACGGCAACTTTCGCCGCGCAGTGCCCAACAAGTCGTTTCACACCTTGGACTTCACAATGAGCGGCGGACTTGGTTCCTCTCACTCGTGGCTCACACGGCAGGTCGTCACAACGCGCAGCGCACCGAGGGTTTCCAGAGAGCCTATGAAGCCCGACAGAAAACACTGGAGAATGAACTCACCCGTGATGAAATGGAATTCTTCGGCAAATGGTATCATCCGGTGGTCAGGGAACTTGTCGGGCGCGGCGAATTTTCTCCGGAACCGCGGTGGATTGCTGCAAACGTCCGACCGAAAATCACTCCCGAACAGGCGAAGAACAGCCTCGAGCTGCTCATCCGACTCGGCTATGTTGAGGCCACCGAAGAGGGTTCCTTCCGGCAAACACACAGCCACATTCGCGTACCTGCCGGTGCAAACTCACTCGCGATCCACAAGTACCACCAAGAAATGTTGCAACTCGCACAACGCAGCCTCAGTGAAGTCGACACACAGGAACGCGACCTGAGTGCACTCACTGTCTTGCTGAGCAAGGAACAGATTTCTGATGTGAAGGAAATCCTCAAAGAGGCGAGAAAAAAGATTGTCGCACTCAGCGAGCAACGAACTACTGAAAGCGAAGTGTATCAGCTGAACATGCAACTTTTTCCTGTGACAGGGAGTGGCAGACAGTGAATAAATTCAAATTGAAAGCGTCACTCTATTTCAGCACTTCTCTGTTTAGCCTAATGGTGGCCGGATGCGGTGTAGAAGTTGAAAATCCGGACAACCCGCCACCGATTTCGCCGAAAGTACCTGCGAGCGGCGAAAAATCATCCACCGCTCCGGATTCGGCCTCTGCACCAGCACAAAACATTCCTTTGCCGACAGTCACTTGCCAAGTCACTTTAGCACGCTCCGAAGCCGGCGGTTCCAACAAGGACGGGGCTGTGTTCGACTTCCCTGCGACCGACGAATATGCCGCTGCCAGCCTGCTCTATCGCACGCAGTCGACGGCGAGCTTCATTGAAGTGCGTGATCAGGTTTTCAGCACCGGCAATTTTGCGGCCGGCAGCTATATTTTTGAATATTACAAAGGAGACGGATCTTCCTGCTTGGCTCCTGTGACTGTCACAGCCGATGACGTCGCAAATCGGGTGAAGCTCACAATGGAACTCGCGTTTCCGCAGTAAAACAAAGGAGCCAATGGAATGGCTTTGAAACCATCGCGACAATCACAACATGCACATGTTCTTCTGTGCCGTTCTTGCGGCGACTCATGCAAAAAGAACGTCGGCACCTCCGAAGAACATCCCACGCAATTGCTTCGAAAAAAATTGGAACTTGCCTTCCAAGGCGGACTTCAGAACAGTTGGCAAGTGCGCTTTGTCGAAAGCAGCTGCCTCGACCTTTGTCCTGTGGGTGCCATCACAGTCCGTCTGGTGGGTGCCGAAAATTCAGAATCAAAGACACTCACGTGGACGTTGGACCCCGAAAAGAGCCTCGATGACATGATCACAACATTGAAGGACCACATCATTCAAGTGTCCTCCGGTCAGAAACCGCGGTGCTGAAAAATGACGACACTCAATGAAAAGAAAATCGATTTTCTGACTCTGATATCGGAAGCAGCACTAGCCAACCCGTTCGATGAGAAGCGGGATGCTTTGGACAAGAGGATCCTGAAGCTTTCGACACATCGTGACGCTGAAAAGAAAACAGATGCCGAGCTCATTGCCGACGAGGCACAAATTCTCCTTCGAACCATCATTCCTGCGGCTGGAATCAACACTCTGAACATTCCTGACGCGATCCGCCGCGTCATTGAAGACGCTGCTTTATTCAGTATCTTTCACAAGTATATGCACGAATTCGACACTTATATCGTCAAACAGAATAAAACCTCCGGAACGAACCTGCCACTTC
>JBEGJP010000160.1:0-3914 GCA_041184525.1 Pseudomonadota bacterium
AAACTCTTATGGCTTGGGAACAGGCCCTCTCCCACACGTCTACGCCCACTGCATTTCTCCTCACACGCCAAGACGTGCCCTCGTTGGACGACCTTCTTCAAACCAAACGCACCCCCCAACAGGTGGCTGAAGGAATCCGCACGGGTGGCTATCTTTTGAAAGAATTCGATGCTCCTGACAACGCTCAAAAACTGATCCTCGTTGCCTCCGGTTCCGAAGTGGCAGCAACACTCAAGGCGGCGCTGTGGTTGCAGGAACAAAAATTTGAAAATTTGAACGGCGAGGGAATCCAGCTCAACATCCGCGTTGTCAGCTGTCCCGCTCCACAAAAACTGGCGCGCAATCCGGTGGCTCTCCACAAATTGGTGCCCGAAAACACGCCCGCCATTGCGGTCGAAGCAGGTTCATCACAAGGCTGGACCGACATCGTCGGACGCGGGGGAGCTGTGTTCGCCATGAACGATTTCGGTGCTTCCGCACCAGCCGATGTTCTGACCGAAAAATTCGGATTTTCTCCAGAGGCCATTGCACAACGCGCGCTCAATCATTTGAAGCTGCGTGCCCGCTCGTTGTAAGCATCGGGTGCCGGATATGAACTTCGAAGTGAAAAACGAACTCCCCGCAACCGTCACGGTCATGTGGGAGATAACCCCTGACATTTTCACTTGGTAATTCAAAGTCACTCAACTTATTCTTAAAAAAAACCGATCCGGGCAGGGCGCTGTTTGGAGGGTTCACTTTTGAAAACTTCAGCTCTTTTGTTCTCACTCCCCATTCTTTTTTCGGTCGGTTGCAATCGCTCTACACCTTATGAGGTCACGCTGAACAAACCCCAGCCGCCTCAAGAGAGCTCCTCCGCCCAGAGTCCCACACTTCCGAATTCAGCCGAGGCGAATAAAGAATCTCGACCCGCTGGGACAGCGTCTCCATTGAGCCTCGTGGGTACATGGAATATTTCGTGCAGTACGAGTTCATCCTTTGGGTCATACTCTGCAACGATGGACATCACTGAGGACAAAGTCTCTATGATCAGATATGATTTCTTGGCTCCTGACTGCCCTGCCGGTCAAGAAGCCGTCAACAATCGCAGCACCGCTCAATACATGACCGGTGATTCCGTCACTCTACCTGCATTAGCAACGAATACCACAGGACCGTCGCAACCTGATCCTGCGTCAACAGTTTCAATTGAAGCTAAGAAATTTGATTATATTTCACAGAAGGAGTACCTCACGCCCGTTTCCGAATCGGGAGTCAATTTTCTCTCTTCCTTGGTTACAACGGGCAAATCTTGGGTTGTCAATGAAGAGCAGGATGTGACCGACACTCTCTACCAACTCGTCACAGGCCAAAGCTCAGGAAAAGCTCCAGAACGAATGTATTCCATATTTTCCCTCAACGGGGATACGCTTTGTCTGGGTACTTCAGGTCAAACGATAGATGATGGCACAACAGAGGCCAAACGGCATACGAAACTTGATGCGGGAACAAAATGTTTTAAAAGAAAGCTCTAAAGCCCCCACTGACCTTGCAAGAAACTCTCCTCTGTCAAAACCTTAGACAGAGGAGTTTTGTTTTATCTGCTTTTTCACCCCATTTTTAAGCTCTGCCCCATGGCATGCGTGTTGCTCACTCCCGACTGTCGGGATGCCCGCTGGGCCATTCCGGCGATATTCCGGCGGTGCGGCAGGAGGGAATTCACATGACAAAGCTCAAAGCCTTTTAACCGCCGAGCAGGGGTTGAGCTCTTGAGCGAATATGTCATTGGAAATCACACCAGATAACTCCATTTGCATCAATCTGTAGTTTCGGGCTGTAGTTGACGGTTCTCGGACTGGGAAATCAACTACAGAGCCACGCCAATCCTCATGTCTTTCAATGACAACCTTTTAGTATGGAAAACGTACACGTGTGGGAAAATGGCCGCCGTTGAACTTCCTCGGGCAATGCCTGAGCAAAAATTTCCAGCCAATCTTTGTCAGCCTCGCGCACTTACTCATTCCAGCCCAAATGCTTAGGTCTTATGCCTGTCTCATCTTGCGCGGCTGTCGTTCGGGAACGACGTCAACCCGAAAACACCCTACTCTACAGAACCATTGCAGCACATTGGCAAACATTCAAGGCCGAACGTGAGGCGGAAGGGCGGACTCTGCCGCGATACATCAATGAAGAATTTGAAAATTTTCTGCGCTGCGGAATCTTGTCTTATGGTTTTGGACGAGTGCATTGTGCTGGCTGTCAGACGGATATTTTGTATGCTTTCTCCTGCAAAGGGCGAGGATTTTGTCCGTCCTGCGGTGCTCGGCGCATGGCCGAGGCAGCGATTTATCTGACCGACACACTCATTCCTCTGGTACCCGTACGTCAATTCGTGGTGACATTTCCTCCACCGCTCAGACTCTGGTTGGCGCGTTCTCAAACTCTTGCAGCCAAGCTCTGTCGACGTGTGTCTGATGCTATAAGCGAACATCTCTAACGCGAAAGCGGAATCAAAGACGGCCTCACGGGCAGTGTCATGTTTATACAGCGCTTTGGAAGTGGAGCGAATTTAAATGTCCATTGTCATATCATCGTTGTTGATGGCGCCTATGAAGAAAAATCCACGGGCTGTCTTAAGTTCTATACAGCCAAGGCTCCCACCGCGGAGTCCATCACACGACTCGTCCAGATGATTGCAAAACGCGTGAACAAGCATCTTTTGAAAAAAGGATATCTTGAAGAGTTTGAGGATCTCACGGTACTGGGCAACACCGAAGACATCTTCTCAGCTCTAAGCGATGATGTTCATCTGCCCGCACAGGGTGCCAGTGTTGGCTACAGAATCGCCTTTGGTCCACACGCGGGTCAACCGGTCCGCAGAATCAAAACATCGCATAGCACGTGGCCTGCGGAAGATGACGTTGAGGCAACTTCAGATGCGTGTGTCAAAGCCGGCGGATACTCCGTTCACGCTGCGAAGGCAATGAAGTCTCATGAGCGCGAACGGATGGAAAAACGAGTCCGCTATATGGCGCGCCCGGTGATTGCAGAAGAGCGTCTTGCCTTGCTTCCTGATGGGTCGATTCGTCTCCAACTCAAAACAAGTTGGCGCGACGGCACCCAATTTCTCCTCTTCACGCCGAGCGAATTCATTGAAAAACTGATTACTCTTGTGCCTCTGCCCAAGTTTCACCTCACGCGTTATTACAGTGTGTTTGCAAAAGCATCGAAGTACCGCGACAAGCTGCCAGACAGGCCACCACCCAAACCAGATGATCCAAGCGCTTCATCAAATCAGCCCACTCCACCGCGCAAAAATAAACTCTTGTCTTCTTCAAGAAGACCAGCTGGAAAAAAGGGCGCACGAAAGATCCGCTGGGCTGCACTTTTTAAAACGAACGTTTGCCATCGAGGTCCTGCAATGCGGCAAGTGCAAATCACGCATGAGGCTGGTCGCTGTCGTTTGCGACTCTCCAACCATTCAATCAACGCTGACGGCCATGGGCATTTCACCACGCCCGCCACCCATTGCCCCGCCCAAAAGAACCAGACTCTGGGGAGAAGGCAAAACGTTGGAGGCATGGGACCGTAACGGGTTTGATGTCTCCGAGAGGGACAACGCTTCAAACAGACACCCTCTCATCGACGGCGACTTCTACCCCGACTGATTCACCCTCACCTCATCATTAAGAGCGCCCTTGCGATCGCATTTCGCCTTTCAGGCCGAATGCGAGACGGTGGATATGTGTCATTTTCAACTGAAAGAGCGGAGTTCCACTCGACGCAGCCACCCCATCTTCAAGCTGCGAACGTGATCTGCTCTCACAATGAACAAAATTAGCCCAATCTGTAGGACAATTGAATTCGCCTTGACCCGGTCCGGTCAGCAAACTCCGGAATGAAGTCGGTAGGCAATTTTACGGAACGCGCTTTAA
>JBEGJP010000161.1:0-8735 GCA_041184525.1 Pseudomonadota bacterium
CTCAGTTGCGGGACGCTCCGTTGTTGATCCAGTTCTTGATCGCTTCTTTCTGCTCGGCTGTGGGATTGTTGGCCTCACCCCCATCCGCCAAGGTGTGGTACTTCGGTTTGCATGAGGAATCGCTGCCTGCCGAAATAGCATCGGCGGTGGCCACGTCCAACACAGCATAAAGAAGCGACTGTGCCGCCGCGCGCGGTTTGACAAAAGAGATGTCCGTACAGCCGAGGCCGGCCTTCGACTTGCGTTCAGCCACCTTCATCAGCGACGCATAGGCTGCGTCTTCGGTCGACATATCCAAATTCGGCACGTAGTTTTTATAGGCCCGTTCGTTCTGCGGCTCATGGCATTCCCCGCAGCTTTTCAAATAGCTGCTGTAAATTCCGCTGAACTTGGTCAAATCAGGAGCGTTGAGCTTCTTTTCCAAATCTTTGTTTCCGCACGATACGGTCAGCACCACAGCAGTGCAAAGAAGAGCTTTTCTAAAAAAAGGAAGACTCTTATCAAAACGCAACTCAATTTCCATTGTTCAGCTCCCTTTCAGCTCTCAGATTTTGAAATTTCTCAATTTTTGCAGCTCGACGGAAAACGCACTTCTTTCTTCAGCACTCAACAATTCCAATCGATCGGATCGGGAGAGTTTGTCCAGCTCCGACTGCAGTTCCTGCAATGATACGAAACCCCGCTGGTTGGGCTGCAACAACAGGTGCGACGCAGCCAGCGACTCGGCACGCAGTTGAAGCCAGCGCTTTGCCATCGGCCGACTGCCGCCGGCAATGGCATCCAGTTTGGAAAGCGCTTTGCGGGCCAGAGTGAAGTAATGCTCCTTCGCCTTCTCTGAAAGAACCACCTGGCGCGCAGCCAACCGCGAACTCAGCATCCATGTGACGCGCAAAGTTTCCAGAACACTCTCATTGCCGAACTCGGCTGAGTCTTCTGCGACATCAGAAACCATTTTCAAACAAGTCTCCACACTCTCTTTCGATGCAGCCGCTTCGGAAGCCAACCACAAGTCCGTCGAAAGAGAAGAGCAATCCTTCAACAGAAAACGTGCCCAGTTTTCTGAACTGAGCGCATAGGATTTCAACTCTCCTTTCCATTCACGCATCATCTTCAGACGTTCTCTGCGGAGCGGTATACGGGCTGCCGAGGAGGTCGACATTTGAGTCAGAAAACCCAAAGCCAGCACTTTGTAGCGATCAGGACGGAAATCGATCACGTCGCCCGGGACACCGCCTCCTTTTCGATAGGAGAGCTGATCGGCAAGAGAAAGAACAGAGTCAAACATCTCAGAGGCGCGCTTGGACTGGCCGGAACGCAGGTAAGACCATCCCGCCATCAGACGTGTCTTGATGGCATTCTCATCCTTTTTCACGCCAATCGAGTTCAGCAGTTCTTGATAATAGGTGGCGGCATCTTCAAATCTCGATGACTGTGACAAATAAAATGCCGTTCGCTCCAACAGTCCCGTCAATGCCGGAGCATCCAATTTCATTTTCCGACCCAGTGCCAATCCCTGCAATGCAACGTCCGCGGCCCTTCCGAACTCGCCGTTCCGGTACAACGCTTGGGCGAACTGTGTCAGGAACGCCAACTGAGAGAGGTCATCTTCGAATGCAATTTTTTCTCTTGCCGCAAAGTAGCCAGCAGCCAAACCAAAGTGTCCGGTTTCCAGATGCAGCAGCGCAAGGTTGCTGAGAATACGGCCGCTCAGGCGAGGGCTCCTGCGCGCGAGGTCCAACGCAATCATATACTGATGATGAGCAGCTTGGCTGAGATCCTCATCAAATGTAAAACCCTTCATGCTTCTGAGCATCTTCTGATGAGCAATGTAACCAAGGAGAAGATGCTTTCCGGCCGGACGACTGCCATCGTCCTTCAGGGAGAGGAGGATTTTCTCGGCCTTCTCGAGAAGCGCAACAGACTTCATATCCTCGCGTGCGAGATCATCAAAGAGGGCCAAAACAGCCTGCGCGAATTCAAGATTTTCGGCTTGGAAGCCGGCGCCCTTCAGACTCGCATAACGCTCTTCGAGAAGCTTCCTGTTGTTCTCCTGCAAAAGTGTCATGACAAATGCCAAATGAGATTCCTGATCGTCGGTGAGTCGAACAGCTGAGTAAAACACCTGTGAAGCGGGCTTCACTCTGCCTTTGGCCCAGAGTCCATAGCCTTCGTCGAGTACAACGCTGACGTATTGCTCGCGGGCACGCATGTACTCTGTGTCGGCTATTTTCGCCGCACTGAGCCAATTGGAATCAATGTAGCCCATCACTCGGGTCTTGTTGAACTCTGCCAAGGTCAAAACGCCTTGTATGGAGATCACACGGCGCAGAAAATAAGCATCACCTATTTTAGCAATCAGTTTGTTGAATTCTGCGAAGTTTTTGTCTTCCTCAGCATCGCTGGCGGCATTTGCAACACTCAGCAGAGCCTCCTGAGAATTCAAAACTCGGTCGAGAACGCCGCCTGCCTTGACCTTTTTTCGCATCGCGGTCACAAACTTCAATCTCTCTGAAGCGGATTTATTCAGCTCAGCTGTCTTTTGCAGAATCTGAGTCGCCAGAAACGCTGCTGATTCATCAGAAACAACCTGTGCCTCGGAGACACGAATCAGACTGTCAAACCAAATGCCCGGGGTGATGACTTTCTGTGACTCCAGCGTGCGGGCCAAATTCAGATACACGTAATGCTCGAGAGAGGAACGAAGGTTCGACAATGACACTTGCGTGAACTTTTTCTTTGCTTCACTTTGCTTTTGAAGAGAGAGGTCGACGTGTGCCAAGGCCAAATCAGCAAACGCCCTATAGGCACCCTTCTGACGTTCAAAAAACCGTCTCTTGTCCGAGAGCAGAGCAATGAATTCCGGTGAGACCTGATCCAGGCGCTCACGTGCTCGGTACTGCAGAACTTCAAGCAAACTCCTCAGAATCGCAAAACCGGGACGCTGGGCTGCAGAGGCACCTGCCTCGACCGAATCGATGTAGTAAAGAGCCGCCTGATACTCACCGGTCAGAATATGATGACTCAGAATTTTCTCAAGCGAATCAAGTTTCCGATAAGACGAGAATCTGTGTCGCAGAGAATTGATGATCAAAGTCCGTTCCGCAATGCTGCGGCTGGTGCGGTAGGCGTCGAGGAGTGTCTTTTCATCCCATCGTGACGGAATGAGTCCTGTCTTGGGAATTCGATACACATCGAGCGAACCCTCAAAAGCGCACGTCATATATAAAAAATCGCGTCCCGGTGCGGGGAAGTTGCAGTTCTGCTCCGAGGTGGTCAGCTGCTCGGGAAGAACGGAAGATGTTTTTTCCTCCAATTCGCTCGCCCCAATGCGAAAGATCACGCCATTGTCGTTTCCATCAATTCGTGCATCCGAATTTGTGTCATTCGAAAATTGCGCAAAATAAAGAAAATCACCTTTGTCATCGAAATGTGGAAAACCGGGAAGGCCCGGCAGATTGAGCTTTAAGGACCAGCTCTGATTGTCTTTCAACTGCCACACTTTAAAAACGGGAATCTCGCTCCCTTCTTGCGCGGTGCTGGTCTGCAGCGCTGAAAAAACAATCCAACGCGAAGCAGGATCGGCGGTTGCAGAAAGAATTTGATCCTCGAAGAGAACCTTTTTCGCGCGTGACGCAGTGTCGAAAATCACGAGCTGAGCTTTGTTGCTTCCCGTCGGACGCCTGATATATCCGACCTGTCCATTCCCCAACCAAAAAGGCTGCTCGGAAGCGGCCTTTTCATCCGCACACAGCGGCTTTGCTGAAGCAGGAGCCGCTGTGCCCTGCACGCAGATATCGCCGCGCGCCTGAGATTCAAACGAGGTGTATGCGATGCGCGATCCGTCCGGACTCAAAGACGGATCTTTGGTATCAAATTCTGCTTTGACAAAGGGTTCAACTTGACCCAAGGCCTGATATCCTTTCAGACCGCGCCAAAACAATCGCGTTGCCAAATGAGTGCTTCGAGTGAAAAACAGTTTTTCCTCGGAAGGGGTAATTGCGACTTGAAAATGATTGTCCGGTCCGACGGTCAGTTTTTCAGGAGTTTCCATCCTTGGCATGCGTTCATTTGCCTGAGCTGCAGCAAGGAACGTGGAACAAAGACACAACACCGTCGCCGATCTTAAAAGACGCTCTCCGAGGCTGCGCCGCCTCATCGCAATGCACGTGAATATATTCTGAAGCATGCCTGTTCTCCTCACTTCCGAATCTGCGGGGAGAGGGAATAGTCGCCATCAATGACCTGATACGCCCGTTCCTTGCGCTTATCCACTGCCGAAGGAGGAAGCACGTCCGGCTTGAAGTCGGCTGACTTCTTTGCAGTCACTTTGTCGAGTTCCGGCCAATCACCGGAGCTCTCTTCTTCAATAAGAGTTGTCCTGTCGATCATCACAATCGTGGGTACGCATGCCGGCATCAAAGCGAAACTGATAGCGCATACAAAAATTCTGTTCATCATTGGATGGGGACCTCTCTCATTGTTTTGACCAAATCTTGTGTTTTTGCATTGATGATGGGGGTGAGCGGCAAATTTCCGATTTTTATATTTTGATCAACGACGCCGCCGATTCCTACATCCAGATCCAAGTAGCCTTGTTGCATCTGCAAACCGACAAACCGAGGGTATCCGACACCCAAACCAAGGCGTGCTTTATTGAGGAGAGGATCAGCCCCTGAGGGGTCAAGAACGTCGATGAGAGCCAAGAGTTGGTTCCGCCCGATCTCAGTCACGTCGACACGACCCTCGACCAACGATTTGGCCAAATCAACCACGAGTGCAAGTCGTGCACTGAGAGGAGCTGATTGATTTTGATCGGCTCTCTTTGACAGACGGTTGGCATTCAATTTGGTGAGACGTCCCTGCAGGCCGGCCATCAAATGAGAAGGCTGAATATCAATGAAGCCCTGCCCTGCCAAAACTCCTTCGAACAGATCGGCATCGAGCTTGTCGATGGTGAGCATATTTTGCTGCAACGACAGCCTCGCACGAAGTGGTCCGAAATTCTTTTCGAGTGCGTTCAGCTCACCGATGGTCACAAGTGAATCATCCAGAGTCAGCGGGACAAACTTGGAGGTGTCGACGCGCTTGAAGGGATTGTCTCGGATCAAGTAGGCCCATCGGAGCGATTTGAAATTGGGAAGCTCTAAATCCTGTTGGAACGGAATCCTTCCGAAGGCCTTCTTCAGCCCTCCCAATGAATGCTGCGCAGCAAAGTTGACCAGATTCACATGCCCCCGCAAACGCAGTGCCCTCTGCTCCTTTTGGGTCAACTCCCAACCCACTTTAATGAGGCCGTCGAGTGTGACTTTGTCTTGCGCACGAATGCCGTAACGATAGACGGGAGGCGGACGAACCGACACCTGGCCGTCAAAGCGACTGTTGGTCCCCTTGAGATCGGTCCCTCCACGCACCTGCGCAGAAAGAAGGTCGCCTCCGATAGAAACATCAGCCTGTTCGAGATCGACGCGCTGCTTCAAGTCTGATTGAGCGCGCACCGCGGCACGGATTTTTGTCAGGTAGGGAAGAACTTCCGGCGGGAGACTCAGTTCCTTTGCCGGAAGAACCGCGCCGATCCCACTGTTGACCTGAATTTTAACGCCTGATTGAAGATCAATTTTAGTCTCAAATTTCAAAGTCCCATCTATATTTTCAACATTGGCCAGCTTTGAAGCGCCGACGCGGGGCAATCGATAAGTTAAAGAACCTTTGGCGAGTCCTTGTCGCAGTGCCACACTCACTGTTGCATCGATGGGGCCGCCCAGCTGCAGATAGGAGTCATCGAAAAGCGGCTGCACTGCCTTCTCGGTGAACTCCACTTTGGCGCGCGCAGAGACGTCCGCACTCATGAGAAGCGGTGGCGGGAGAACTGCTTTCAGGATGGAAGGTGCGCCATGGGGAATTTCAATTTTCCAGTCGGCTTCGACTCGCGTGCCGCCCAACATTCCCAAATCATCTGCCGCCTTTGTCATCTGACGGAGGCGCAGCGGTGCATGCAACTGTGTTTTTCCCGCAACCGAAAGCTTGCGGGCAGGATTGCTGATCTCGATTGTACTGGTGATGAGCGGCTTTTTGTCCCAGTCGACCGTGGTGCGGACCTGTGCACTTTGGAGTTCCATCGGCTGATGGGCCTTCACGTCCCCCTGAATCTGAAGTCCTCCGGGAAACTGCAATGCCAGAGGCGCCGTTTCAGGTGGTGCCTTGAACTGCTTCAGTTTCACATCGTAATTCATTTCGACTGTTTTCAATCCCTTCTGCGGCGTATCGAGAATGGCCTGAACATCTTGCCAACCGGTTTTCAATCTGACATCAAGTTGGGCCCCGATATCCAACCAGCCGACGGATTCCGGCAGGACTTTGATTTGAGGCACCAACTTCAAGAGAGCCTCGCGCAACGCCGAAGTCAGGGCGATGTTCAGACTCATCTCACCTGAGCCCTTGTGAGAGGCAGAAATTTGAGAGGTGAAGAACGTGTCCGAGTAGGACTTCAAATTCAGTTCGGGCTTGAGTGTAAGCGAGTCCAAACGCACGCCGGCCAGTGGTTTTGCGAGATCTTTGAATTCAGGACGAGTGAGTGTGATCTGGAATGGGGTCTGGAACTTCATCCCCTTCAGCTCACTGATTTGCACAAGCCGATCGAGAGCACTCCACCCTGCTCCCCGCAATTGGATGTCATCGAGGGTGAATGACAGAGGTGACGGACCGGAGGACAAAATAGTGTCTTTCGCGGAGAGGTCGAACAGCAGCGGCAAATCGATGGACAGAACGGTGTCAACTTCCATTTTCTCTTTCGGCACACGGGCCGCAAATTTGAAATTTTTCATTGCAAATTGAGCTTTGAGTCGCGCATTCACGGCACCCAAGAGGGCGAAAATTTTCTGCGGAACGAGTCGGACAAACTCGGCACCTGATTTTTTTTCCAATTCAAAAATGGGAGCCAAGGAAAGCACCGTGCGATCTGCTTTGAGGATATCCGCAGCAAGAGAATTCCATGCCACATTTGCACGCACCTGATCAGCCAAGCGGGCAAAGGCCGTGGATGCACCTGCATCCAATTGCAACTTGCTCTCGCCCCAACGGAGCTCAGGTGGCCCGCTCTCCGGAAAATGGAGAGACAGATCTGTGTTCAATTGAAAATCAAGAGGGATTTCCAGTGCCAATTCAGGTGCAGAAGGAGAAAGACCAACGGCACTGAATTTTAAGGTGCTTTTTTGAGTATTGCCTTCTGTGTTTTTTCCCAAACGCAGATTCAAAGCGGCGGAAAAGTCTCCGGGCACAACCGAAAGATCCGTCTGAAGGTGAATGTGGTCGGCAGAAAAATCGAGCTTCGACGGCCCACTCTTCAGTCCGCCGCGGATAGAAAGATCATTCACTGAGATGGATTCGAGATGAAGTGCCAAAGGCGGTGCTGTCACCAGCTTGCGCAGCAGTGGAATCGGATTCTCCGGCGGAAGCTTTTCAGCACTGTCTGCAACGACAATGTCAAAATCAATATGAGGCTGATTCACCTCGATGGTCGATATTTGCAATCGTCTCTGCAACAACTGCCAGAATGAAAAACGAACGAAGACACGACCCACCTTGACTCTTGCTTTTCCCAATTTGGGATCGGCCCATTCCCCTTCGAAGCCGTCAAGCACAACACGTGCAAACGGATCGATGGAAAGCTGGGAAATACGGCTTTTTAAGTTGTAGTCTTTTTCGAGAACCCGCTGCACAGGAGACAATATCCGCTGCATGACTGCGGGACTGCGCAATGACAAAAGACCTGCACCCAGAACAACCAAAATGAGCGCAGTCAGGACTGCACATGTTTTAAAAAATTTTTTCCACATCGTCTGGTTTTGATCTTTCTCAAGTGGACGCAAAAAAGTTCATCCATGAATGGTAACGAAAGTCTGACAGGGTGAAGGCGTCATCAACATGACATGGGATTCAGAGTTCCGGAAGTCACTCACAGGAACTTTTTTTCCGCCTTGCTGAATTCGAAACAGAGCTAGATTCAGGGAGGTTCAGACTCCAGCTGACTGACACAACAGGACCTTCCGCCATGGTGATGGTGCACCCTAAATTTTGGCAACGCATTGTGCGCAAACATCTCGCGAGCAACAAACACTTGAGTTGGCGCTGGGTGGTCGCAAAGATTCTCGATCAGGCCATTTCTTCTGCAAAGCGATGCGACATTCTGACCGACTCCAGAGCATTGTCTTTCACCTTTATTTTATCGCTGGTCCCTCTCCTTGCCATCGCCTTCACCTTCTTTAAGCTCTTTGGAGGGCTTGAGTCGTTCTTGAACAACTCTCTGAAGCCGCTCCTCTCGCAAAATTTTCCACCCGAAGTGGCAGAGCAGTTGCAAATTTTCATCGATTCGTTCGTAAAAAACCTTCAGACCGGAACTCTGGGCGTGGTCTCGTTTGCCACGTTGCTTGCCACTGTCGTGGCGCTCCTGATGAACATCGAAGGCAGCTTCAATCGAATTTTTGAAGCCAAACAGCACCGACCGCTGCTGCGCAGAATCGGAAGCTATTGGGTGATGCTCTCTGCAACTCCATTGATTGTGGTGCTGAGCTCGGCGAAATCTTCCGAATTGATGACCGCATTGAAGCCTTCTGCAGGGCTGCTTTCGCACTTTGGAATTCTTGATTTCATCCGCTTCACCGTCGGTCATTTGGTGCAAATTCTCGGCTTCGGAGTTCTCTTTTTCATCTTGCCCGACAAAAAACCGCGCCTGCGTGCTG
>JBEGJP010000162.1:0-2510 GCA_041184525.1 Pseudomonadota bacterium
CTTGCTGGACGAAGAGATTCATCGCAGAGAGCTCATGGAAGTGTCCGCCCCCAGAGACTCGCCCCTTCAGTAGCGTTCGAGCCATTCCACGTGCAGAAGCGGAAGCCGTAGAGGGTGTCTGCCGATTGCAACCCCGTGTAGGTGTAAGAAGTGGTCCCTGTGGATAAAAGAGTTCCTTGGGCTTGCGGACAATGGACAGGAGGAGAAGCTGTTCCGCTTTCGGCCGGTGCGACCTTCACCTGAAAGTTTGACCCTCCCAACGCGTCTGCCCATGCAAAGCTGATGGAGTTTTGGGTTTTTCCCGTGATCCAAACATCAGGGCTGAACATCCGGTTCCGGTTTCTGAAAATGTAGGTAGCACCGCTGTCGTCGGATGAGTTGTCAGTGCTTGCCGCGCTGCCGTTGGTCAGTGTGCTTTGGTTGGAATCCTCACGGTATGCTCCCACTGCGAGAGTGTCACCTGAAAGGTTCAGAGCAATGCCGAACTGATCGTCTGCTCCAGCGTTGGATGGTTTGATATAGGCCTCTTGTGTCCATGCCGTGCCGGCATGCTGATACACGTAAACAGCTCCGCTTTGGACCAATGAATTGTCGCTGCTGGATAGAGTGCCATTCGTGATGGAGTTCTGGCTGGAGCTTTCCATGACGGCACCGACAGCGAGAGTTTCACTTGCGAGGTCCAAGACCTGACCAAATCGGTCGTCGGCATCGTTATTTCCCGCCTTGATGAAGGCTTCCATTGCCCAAGTCGAATTCGAGCGGCGGAAGATATAGACAGCACCGGAGTCCGATGACGTGTTGTCTGCGCTGGCAGTTGTGCCGTTGGTGATGGTGTTTGAAATCGAATCTTCATTCAACGCTCCCACTGCAAGAGCGTTTCCTGACAATGACAGCGACTGCCCGAATTGATCGTTCGCTTCCGCATTGGCGGCCTTGATGTAGGCCTCCTGCTGCCAACCGATTCCGGAGGTGGTGTTCTGACGGTAAACGTAAACAGCACCACTTTGGTTGGCACTGTTGTTTGTGTTTGTGATCGAGGTTCCATTTGTGATTGTTGTTTGGTTTGAGCTTTCCCCGCTGGAGCTGATCGCAAGAGTGTCTTCTGACAAGGACACTGCCGAACCCAATTGGTATTGGCTGGTGGCATTGGCTGCCTTGATGTACGAACTGAGTGTCCATGTCGTTGCACCCCGCTCAAAAAGGTAGGCTGCACCGCTGTCGGTTGCAGAATCATCGGCGCTGGCGGTTCCGTCGTTTCTCACGGTCGTTTCGTTTGAATCTTCATAGGGCACTCCGACCAAAAGTTTTTTGCCTGACAGCGCGAGTGCTGAACCAAAAGAATCGCCTGCGCCTGCATTGGCTGCTTTGATGAAGAATTTCGCTGCCCAGCCGGTGGTCTCTTTTTCATAAATATAGACGGCACCGCTGCCTGTCGCATTGACACCGCTGCCTGTTGGGTCATCGTTGGAAGGGGCATTGCTGGTGATGGTGGTTTGATTCGAGTCTTCGGCTAAGGCGCCCACCGCGATCGTGTCCCCTGACACTGCAACGGACCATCCGAAGTAATCTTGGGCACTCGCATTGGCGGCTTTGATATAAGCCTCCTGTGCCCATCCCGTTGTCGAGCGCCGATAAACATAAACCGCGCCGCTGTCGGGCTTGCTGTTGTCCGAGTTTGACGTGACGTCGTTGGTGATCGTCGTCTGGCTTGAGTCCTCGAGCTTGGAGGCGACGACAAGAACGTCTCCGTTCAATGCGAGAGTCGTGCCAAAGCGGTCACTCTTGTCGTTGTTCGAGGCTTTGATGAAAGCGTCCTGCGTCCAACCCCCGACGTTGAGGTTGAAAACGTTGAGGGCAGAGAGCGAACCATCATGGACCATGACAGTGACTTCGCTTGTGCCGAAGCCACCCACGACGGGGAAAAACGTCAGGGAGCAGTCGGGAGCGGTTCCGCTGATGCGTATGCCTTCGTTGAGTAGAAGCGAAAAATTACCCGATACTGCGGTCAGTGCAGAGCTGCACTTCAAATTTGACTCTGCGTCTGAGATTGTCGCGCTCACTGCCACACTGGCGACACCCGTTTTCAGAGTCACGGGAGAGATGGCTTTCAGAGTGGGTGCCGTGTTGTTGCTCGCGATTCGGAAGACAGGCGAAAGCTTGAGCTCCGTCGTTGATTCAGACACCAGCCGGAAAAAGACATCGCCGTTTTCATTGAACGGAAATTGATATCGGCTGAAACCGCATTTCCCAAGAGTGGATGCACTCATGCCACCGCTGCTTTGGCTGCGGTAGGCGGTGTCGGAACATTTGGAAAAGTCGGACACGACATTCGCACCAACCGCTGCCGTGCTCCACTTGGGGACCGATGCGCCCGAGCCGTCCCAGCCTGACAAATCCTCTTCCGATTGCGCAAAAATCACTTTCACGGATGACTCACTCGAACCGCTTCCTTGCCATTTGAATCGGGCCGAAGTGTTTCTGCTCTCATTCGTGACGAGGGTGAAGGGCAC
>JBEGJP010000163.1:0-30175 GCA_041184525.1 Pseudomonadota bacterium
TTCACTGGGAGCGCTCGTTTGCCCAAGAATTGAGAGGCGACTCAATATGTCCTCGCGGAACGGAATGGGATGTGATGAGAACTGTTTGTTCTCAAGGCGAACATGTCTTTGGTCCTTTCACCACCGCGCAGCATGACTCGTGCCTCAAATCGGGCGGCGGTGTGGCTTGTGAGACCATGCGTTGGTCTCGAAGTTTTTTTGAAGGCATGGGAAGCACCTCGGAGAATCCGCGGCCTATTTCGCCGCCTGTAAGTTCGGAATTTGGTTTCAATGAACCCAAGAATTCCGAGATTGTTCAGGTGAAGAGTGCGTGGGCGACTTTTTATAGAATTCCAACAGTGAGAGACGTGGGTGACGGCGGCGTTCCGTTGCTGGACATGACGGGCCGAAGATTGGGTCCTGCGTTGAATGCGGAAGATTGGTGCCATGCTTCTCTCGAGGGTTCAGTTCGGGTACTGACAGCGGCAGGTCATTCTGCAGTCTTCAACTATATCGGGAGTCGTGAGGAACGCATTCAGGTCGACTGCTCTCGATGGATCTCATTGCCTGGTCTCGGTTATTCGAGATTTTTCAGGGCAAGAGGAGCATTTGGTGATGGAGTTGACGGATATTCGTTGCAACCTTATCGAACCATTGCTGTTGATCCGGAATGGTTGAAATATGGAAGCGTGGTTTACATACCTGCTGCGCGGGGAAGCTCAGTGGCGTTGCCGGATGGGAGAACTGTCGTGCATGATGGTTACTTTTTTGCGGCAGATACCGGTGGAGCGCTCTATGGCAATCACATTGACGTTTTCGTCGGGAGCGCTTCCGACAGTCCCTTTAAGTTTGTCAGGTCATCAAAATCCGCACGATTTGATTTGTATATCATCAACAACCGTGTGACCTCTGATGCGCTTAGCAAGAGCCACTTGGCCAAAAGTTTTGAGAACTAAGCGTAAGACAATTCCTTCTTGTCTACCCTTCTTTTTTGATTGAATCGACATTCAAGCCGCCCAAGATCGCTTTTCTTTGTTCGATCAATTGGCTCGACTTTTCTTTCAGCTGCAAAGGTGTTTGCGAGCGGAAATAACTGACCGAATCAGAGTTCGGGTTTTTTTCAAGCACTTCGGCCAACCGCAAATAACTATCTGAAGCACGTGAGAGAGCAATCAGCTGAGCCTCTTTTTGTTCGGAAAAATTCTCGATGACGTAAAGGTATCTGGTGAGCGCTGCGTGGAAAAGCTCTTTTTTCCAGTAAAAATTAGCAACGAACAGATGGTGGTCTGCGAGTCTTTTTTTCAGAACCAAGGTTCTTTCAGATGCCTCTGCCAGAAATGTTGAGCGAGAAAATTTTTGCTGCAGTTCTAGGAATTTATCAAGGGCGCGTTGTGTGGTTGCTTGCTCTCGCTCCGCATCCTCCGGACTTTGCATGTCATAGGCCTTAGCGACTCGGAATAGAGCCAAATCGGCTTGAGCATGACTCGGGTTCCTTTTGAGGAAGTCTTCATAGTTTGCGATCGCTTCAGGGAGTCTCGCCGTTTTGAAGTACGCGTCGCCCTGAAGAAGCTCAGCCTCTGTTGCATATTGCGAGTAGGGAAAGCGGCTTCGATATTCGTTGACTTCCTGAACCAAACGTTCCCAGGATTCCTCTCTGTGCAATGAGCGCAGACGGACAATCCCATCCTCTGCGCTCAGTTCTGAAATGGGTTTGATGTCACAACCTGAAAAAATTGAGAGTCCAGAGAAGACGACCACGACGGAAACTATTGCACAGCCGATTTTGCTACCAAAGCGGATCATTTAGTGACCTCCCATTTCCTGCACGAGCTCGACTAGAATACCACCCGTTGCCCTTGGATGCACGAAGGCAATTTTCGTATTGTGAGCCCCTCTTCGAGGTTCGCTGTCGATCATCTGAATGCCTTCACCTTTCAATTTATCCAGCCACGCCTGAAGGTCGTCTACTTCAAGCGCTATGTGTTGAATTCCTCCGCCGCGTTCGGTGATGAATTTGGCAACAGGGCTTTCTGGCTCGGTCGGTTCAAGGATTTCAAGGCGAGTTGATTCGGCGCGGTAGAAAGTCACATTGACTTTTTGGTCTAGGACCAGCTCGCTGCCCGTGTTCTCGAGGCGGAGTAGTGTGCCGAGAAAGTTTTTTGCTTGCTCGGGTGCCTTGGGCGCAATTCCTAAGTGGCTGATTCGAAGGATTTTCATGTCGGCTGTCTCCTGAATTGTTTTGACAATAGCATTGCAACCGACAACGCCTGACGTTGTCCTGCAACAACTTCAATCAGTTGAGATGGGGGCAGATTCTCAATTGCCGCGAGGAACTCTGGCTCGATGAGTGCATGCATGGTTCTGAGTATTTCTTTGGCAGCTCTTCTCTTTTTGAGTTCCATTCCTTTGGGATGACTCTTCTCAAAAAGAGCATGTTGTTCGATTGCAAGTGCCAATGAATCGATTCCACTTTGCTCGAGCGCACTTGTGGCCAAAACAGGAGGGCACCACGCTTGAGGGTCACTCGGTGCAGTATTTTCATGCAATTCATTCATCATTCGCGCAGGACTCGCCAAATCTGATTTGTTGATCAAATAGATATCTGCGAGCTGTAAAACTCCTGCCTTCATGAGCTGAACTTCATCGCCACTGTTGGGCATCAGAACTAAGACAGTTGTATCTGCAAGTTCAACAATTTCGCTCTCACTTTGGCCTATTCCGACGGTTTCTACCAAGATGTAGTCAAAGTTCAATAATCCTGAGAGTCGAATGGCTGCTCGCGTTGACCTTGCGATTCCTCCCAGAGACCCGCGGGCACCCATGGAGCGAATGAACACACCCGGATCCCTAAAATGCTCCTGCATTCTGAGCCGATCACCGAGAATGGCGCCTCCGGAGAGGGGAGATGACGGATCAACTGCCAACACTGCGACAGTCTTTTCCTGAGCTCTCAAGGTTCTGACGAGTAAATTACTGAGGGTAGATTTTCCGGCGCCTGGGAGGCCAGTGAGACCAATCACCCGAGACCGACTCGCTGAGTCCCTGAAGCTGGCATGCTCCATGACTTCAACCGCGAGCAAGGGGTCATTCTCAACCAATGTGATGGCTCGACTGAGCGCGCGGACGCGAGAACGCCAAGGATCAGTCATTCCTGGGACAAGAGTTTCTCCCGTCAATTGCATTGTCAATTCGGGGATATCCAGGACTCGGTGAATGATCATTTGCCGTTCTCTTCCTCTTCAGGCTTCAGGAAACAAAGCGGATCTCCCACGGAAACATTTGCTCCGAGAGCAATACGAATGTTTTGAATCAGACCATTGCAGTCAGCGAGGATTCGATTTTCCATTTTCATAGCTTCGATCGTCATGATGACGTCGCCTTCGCGCACCTTTTGACCTTCCGTCACCAAGACAGATAAGACCTTGCCTGTCAGTGGGGATTTCTGCTCGCCACCGCCCAAATTTGCAGTCGTTTTTGCAGGTGCAATTGGTTTCACTTGTTCAATGGCAATGCGTCTGAAGATGGCAGGGGCACCCATTTTCATCCGCACATCAGTACCTTTTATGACTTGGCTTGATCCTGAAAATGGAACGATGACGTCTCCGACAGCAATCGAACGGCCATCTGGATGCAGCCGCACTTCCAGCTCACCTAGGCAGGCAAGTTGATTGTCCAATTTCCGCGCAATGAAACTTTGCCCTGGGGTCAATCCACGTGAAAGAACTTGGTCACCTACCTCAAAATACCAAGGTTCCGCGTCGCCTTTTTGTTGGATTTTGAACTTCATAAATGATCTCTTTCTATTATCGTCGTGTTGCATCCATACGATGTGCAACGGCCCATTGCGAAGGAGCTTTTCCTGATTGAGCCGCACTTTCCCCGATTGACTTTTCGTTCAGATGAATATGACCGGAAGCTGTCGGATGAGATGAAGGGTTTTTCGCATGAATTGCAGCAGCCAATGCTTCTTCTTGGGTCAGGGGCCTTTGATGCGATTCAAACTCTTTGAGGAGTGTTTCATTTTCTTCCACGAAGCGGGTTGTGTATTCGCCCGATTGAAAGGCATTCGATTTGAGTAGGGCCTGATGATAGGGAATGGTTGTATCCAGCCCGTCAATCACCATTTCCCCGAGAGCTCGGTAGAGTTTGGCCATGGCATCTTTTCGGTTTTGACCTTGGACAATCACTTTTGCAACCATGGAATCATAATGGGTGGGAACCTTGTAGCCCCTATACAAATGACTGTCGACTCTGACCCCCGGGCCTGTCGGAAACTCGAGTTGATGAACTTCACCGGCCGAAGGACGAAATCCATTGAACGGATCTTCGGCATTGATGCGTGCTTCCATCGCCCATCCACGAATTTGAATGTCATCCTGCTTGAAGTTGATTTCTTCTCCTGAGGCAATTCTCAACTGCCACTGAACCAGATCAACGCCTGTGATTGCCTCTGTCACGGGGTGTTCAACCTGAATGCGGGTGTTCATTTCCATGAAATAGAATTTTTCCGGCGATTCCAGAATAAATTCACAAGTTCCAGCGTTGACGTAGCCGACGGACTGAGCAGCTTTCACTGCCACGCGGCCCATCTCTGCACGCGTTCGATCTGATATGAAACTGCTCGGGGCTTCTTCAATGAGTTTCTGATTGCGTCTCTGAATGGTGCAATCTCGCTCAAATAAGTGAAGAGTGTTGCCCTTGCTGTCAGCGAGTATTTGAATCTCGACGTGTCTAGGCCTTTCGATGAAACGCTCGCAAAAAACGTCACTGTTTCCGAAATAACTTAGTGCTTCCCGCTGGCACGCAGCAAAAGATTCCTGAATCTCTTCCGATTTCCTTATGACCCGCATTCCCCTTCCGCCTCCGCCGGCCGCGGCTTTCAGGATCACGGGATACCCGATGTCGTTGATGACTTTCTTAAGGTCTTCCACATCTTTCAAGGGTTCGTTTTTTCCGGGAGAGCAGGGGACACCAGCTGCTGTCACGGCGCGTTTTGCGAAGGTCTTATCTCCCATGGCATGGATAGCTTGAGGCGACGGTCCAATCCAGACGAGCCCAGCTTCCAAAACAGCATTGGCGAAATCGGCATTCTCAGAAAGGAACCCAAATCCGGGGTGAATAGCTTCTGCTCCTGATTTTTTTGCTGCAACGAGAATGTTCCTGATTTGAAGATAACTCTCAGAGCTTGGCGCTGGTCCAATACAAATAGCTTGGTCGGCCATTGAGACGTGACGGCTGTCTCTGTCTGCTTCCGAGTAAACTGCAATGGGAGAAAATCCCAAGTCACGGCAGGCCCGAATGACCCGCACCGCGATCTCGCCTCGATTCGCAATGAGTACTTTACTGAAGGGTCGAAATACGAGTTCTTTGAATACTTTTTCCTGTTGCGACATGGTCAGGTCTTTCTCTTGAATCAGAATTAGAGCGGAATATTTCCATGTTTTCTGCGAGGAGTGTTTTTGCGTTTGTTCGCGTTTATCTTCAGCGCAGAAATGAGCACTCGGCGCGTATCTTTGGGCTCTATAATATCGTCAATGAATCCTTTGGATGCAGCAACGTAGGGATTGGCAAACGTGTCACGGTAGGCATCAATCAATTCCTTCCGCTTGGCTTCAGGATTCGCAGCTTGGGCGATCTCATTTTTGAAGATGATGTTGCAAGCTCCCTCAGGACCCATCACCGCAATTTCAGCCGACGGCCAAGCCAGATTCAGATCGGCGCCAATATGTTTGCTGTTCATGACATCGTATGCGCCGCCGTATGCTTTTCTCGTGATCACCGTGAAACGTGGAACAGAGGCCTCAGAGAATGCGTACAAAAGTTTTGCGCCATGCTTGATGATACCACCAAACTCTTGAGCAGTACCGGGCAGGAATCCTGGCACATCTGTGAAAACGATCAGGGGAATGTTGAATGCGTCGCAAAATCTGACGAATCTTGCTCCCTTGATACTGGCATTGATATCAAGCACGCCTGCGAGTGCCATCGGATTGTTTGCGACGACTCCGACGGAACGTCCTTCAAGGCGTGCAAAACCGACAATCAGGTTTTTTGCATACAGAGGCTGTAGTTCTAAAAATGAGCCTGTATCGCAGACACGATTGATGACGTCATGCATGCTGTAGGGCTGGTTTGGATTGTCTGGGATCAGTGTGTTGAGCTCTGCGTCACTGCGTTCGGAAGGGTCAGAACAGTTGACAACTGGAGGAGTCTCGAGATTGTTCTGAGGCAGATAGCCAAGTAGTTTTTTTACAAATTGGATCGTTTCGTATTCGTCAGCGCAAGCTGCGTCTGCAACCCCGCTTTTGATATTGTGTGTTTCAGCGCCACCAAGAGTTTCAAAGTCGATTTCCTCTCCGGTGACGGTTTTGATAACGTCAGGCCCAGTGATAAACATGTGTGAACTGTGCTGCGTCATGACGATAAAATCTGTGATCGCAGGTGAGTAAACCGCTCCGCCGGCACAAGGTCCAAGGATGGCGCTAATCTGCGGAACCACACCGCTCGCTTGAGTGTTTCGATAAAAAATCTCTGCGTATCCGCCCAAACTGGCGACACCTTCTTGGATGCGAGCTCCTCCGCTGTCGTTCAGTCCAACGACTGGGGCTCCATTCTGAATGGCGAGGTCCATCACTTTGCAGATCTTTTTCGCATGCATTTCTGAGAGGCTTCCGCCGAAGACGGTGAAGTCCTGGGCGAAGAGGTAAACTTCGCGGCCATGCACTCGTCCTACGCCAGTGACGACTCCATCACCGAGATACTTTTGTTTTTCCATTCCAAAGTCGGAACAATTGTGAACCACAAAGGGATCAAGTTCAACGAAGCTGCCGACATCAACAAACTCAGCGATGCGTTCGCGGGCAGTCATCTTTCCCTTCTTGTGCTGCGCCTCAATTCTTTTCGCTCCCCCGCCTTCGAGCGCTCGCAGTCGTTCTTGTTGGAGTTTTTCGATCAGTTGTGCAGTCGTGAGGGTCACGGTGAGGTCTCCAAGATCTTTTGAATATTTGAGATAACGTCTTCAATGCGAGTTCCGGGTGTAAATATGGCCGCGACTCCTGATTTGATGAGGTCAGGAATATCTTCATCGGGAATGATGCCGCCACCAATGACTGGTATGTTCGCCCCTCCCTGTTTTTTCAGTGCGTCAATCACTCGCGGGAATAGAGCACTATGGGCGCCTGAAAGGAGAGACAAGCCAACAATGTCAACGTCCTCTTGGACGGCTGTGATAGCAATTTCATCTGGGGATTGACGTATTCCAGTGTAGATCACCTCCATCCCTGCGTCGCGCAACGCCTTGGCGATGTATTTTGCGCCACGGTCGTGTCCATCGAGACCAGGTTTAGCGATCAAGACTCTCGGGACTTTTGAAAATCGCACCCCGCCAATGACAACTCCCGAAGGAGATTCCGGATCCTTGCCGTCTGGAGAGGATTGACGCGTCTTTCGATATTTTAAGAACATGATTCTGCTCCGATTGTCCTGTCAGACGGTTGGATTCGTGCAAGCCTTCAGTCAGGCAGGATGCTGAGTTTTCCGACTTCTTGCGGGAGTCTAGTGCGCTGACTCCAATTTGCAACTTGCCAAAAGCTCTTGGGCTGGTTAGAAGCCGGCCAACCCTCTCGAGGAATCAACATGACGATTGGATGGTCAGCTTTGCGGCTGCATTCTCTTTCAAGCAAAATTCTTGAAGCAACCGGTCACCGTGAGCGGGTTTTCAATCCTCCACTCATTCTTGGGATTTCGGGAGGATCGGGCAGTGGGAAAACAACTTTTTGCGAAAAATTAGCCGATTTTATTGGGCATAAGCAGGTGGCCCTTCTTCGTCAGGATGATTACTACCGTGACTTGGGGCATATGCCCCTTGAAGACAGAAGCCTGTGCAATTTCGATCATCCCGAAGCAATTGAATTTCCACTCCTTTGTACGCATTTGGACCTGCTGTCAGCGGGGCATCAAATCGCGGTGCCGCAATATGATTTTAAGTCTTACACGAGGACACACATCCAGAGGATCGTGTCTCCGAAGCCAATTGTGATCTTGGAAGGAATTCTGATTTTCTCAGATTCGGCCTTAGAATCGCGCATTCACCACAAGATATTCATTGATACGAGAGAGGAGATTCGGTTTCACCGACGCCTGCGCCGTGACGTGAAGGATCGGGGAAGAAATGCTGAATCAGTGACTGAACAGTATCGTGAGACGGTGCGTCCTATGCATGAGCTGTTTGTTGAGCCCACCAAGGAACGCTCTGATCGGGTGGTTTCTGGAGAATCTCCTTTTGAACCCGTCCTGATGGAACTCTCGGCTTATTTGAGACAAACTCTGAAAAGGTAAGTTCGGGTCTTCTCAGTGGGACTCGTTCTATATGTCCTCGGCATGAACAGGGTAGCCCCCTCGGGAGTCATGTATGTTGAAGACGTCGCTCAGATGGTTGAAGAACTCTCATCCCTTCGAACTAGAGTTCGAGGGTTGTTCCGAGGGTGGAGTTTGCACAAGGACGGGAACCTCGACAGATTCTTCCGTCGCCCGCAGGTATCAGTCACCAAAGGAGCTTGTTGCGGTTGGAATTGCCGGATGCACCGGCATTGATGTTCTTTCCATTCTTGCCAAAATGAGGCAGCCTCTGGATGATTTGGAAATTGAGACGGAACTTTCTCAAACCCAAGATCACCCTCGCGTATTTGATTCCTGTTGGTTGACCTACCGGTTTGAAGGCAAACAATTGATCAACGACCGTGTGTTGCGGGCAGTTGCACTTTCGTACGCAAAATATTGCGGCGTGAGCGCGATGATTAAGAAAAGCGGCTGTGTTTTTTTTCCTAAGGTCATCATCAACGGAGCCGACGTTACTCCAGAGTTTGAAACTGTTCTCGAAGTCATTGAGAACGATCCGGAGAAGGGTGAGCAAAAAAAGCCGACCGCAGGACTTCTGATATCCGGAAATGAAATTGTGTCGGGAAAGACATCCGACACAAACGGAACGTTCCTTATTAAAAAAATGACTCATTTGGGGATTGGGGTTCGAGAAGTTCTCTTCTTAGGTGATTCTAAGGCTGCCCTCGAAGACGCGTTGAAGAGAATGTGCAGCTGCTACGACTATGTCGTCATGACCGGCGGTTTGGGACCAACCAAAGACGATCTGACGAGAGAAACCGTCTCGGAAGTTTTCCGTGTGCCTCTAATCTTTTCCGAGAGTGCTTGGGAAGTCTGCAAAAATGCGTTTTTGTCGATGGGTCGCACCGACATTCCAGAAAGCAATCGAAAACAAGGGTTCATTCCTCAAGGAGCAGAAGTTCTTTCCAATGCTTATGGAACGGCATGTGGCTTTCAGGTTTCCGGTCGGTTTGACGGTCACAAAAACACCCTTTTCGCGCTCCCGGGGGTTCCATGGGAATGTGAGGAAATGTTTTCGAGTCAGGTTTCTGTGCGACTCCCGAATGCGTCACTCCAGAAATCTGCTTGGGGGCCGTGGCATGTTTGGGGGATTGGTGAGTCGGCATTACAAAGCGGCCTGTGTGATTGGGAAACAGAGGTTTTGAGCAAGGTCCCTGATGTGAACTTTTCTTATCAGGCACACGCAGGTTTCATTTCTTATGGTTTTTCAAGGTCAAATGACGAAGTTACAGAGCAGGATGCTTTGAGTGAAACATTCCTCTCAGGTCAATCTGAGTCACTGCGAGCTCTCCTCGGAGAAAAAATTCTTTTCTCTGGAACTCAGAGTCTCCTTGAGCGGTTGTCGGCAAATTTCAAACTTTTGAAGTTGAGCTTGTCAGGTGCTGAATCCTGCACGGGAGGAAGGATCGCTGCCGAGTTGACTTCGCTGCCTGGAATATCGGCGGTCTTCCTAGGTTCCGTTGTTGCCTATTCAAATAAGTCTAAAGTGGAGCTCTTGAGGGTCTCTGAAGAGACGCTCGAGAAATGTGGCACTGTCAGTTCTGAAACTGCAGCTCAAATGGCAGCTGGTGTCTGTGCTCAATTTTCTTCTTCGATTGGTTTCTCTGTGACAGGAATTGCTGGGCCAGAGGGTGGTTCAGAGTTGAAGCCTGTGGGAACTGTTTGTTTTGGATTGTCTATTCACAGCTCATGTCTTCGAGATTTATCTCCGGAAATGTTGCTGCGGAAACTGAAGCTACAAGGTTGGTTGAAAGCAGAATTCTCAGAAGGTGGCCAATATGTCTGTTTCGTCGCTATGAGAAATTTTGGTTCTCACCTTTCGAGAGAGATTATTCAGCGGCGCTCTGCGGCATTTGTGCTGTGTTCTTTGGTGGCTTTGACTGAAACCTTGATCCTTCTTGAGAAGGATGGCTCATGTACCGTTTAGTTTTAGTCTTTGTTTTTAGTGTGTTTTACTGGTCTGATTGTCGAGCCGAGATTCTTGTTCCCGATGAAATGGACCTATCTCCGGCGGACGATTTGGGGAACCGTGAGGATGTTTCTTCAGCAAATGCGGTGAATTCTAAAATCTCGGTCGCGATCGGCCAAGGAGCGGCCAATATTTCGTTCGGACCACCCGCATCAGGGAGCTACGAGACTCAGTTTAGAAGCACTTCCTTTGCATTTTTAGTAGATAGAAAGCAGCCATCGAAAGATAAACCACGAGCAATTTTTCTTTTGGGAGAATTGAACAGTAGCTTCCCGACATCGGCAAGGCGCATGGACACACAAGCCGTGTCTTGGGTAGATCTGTCACTGAAGCTGGGTGTCGATTGGCAAAGAGAGATTCAGAATGGCTTGGTTTTAACTTGGGCAGGGCTCTCAGGTGTTTCCTATGAAAGATTTCAATTTCCCATGGGGACAATTGCTTTTAAATTGGTCCCGCTTGGGTCTTGGATTCGATTGGAACGTGAGCTTTCGGGGTTTGACAATCCACTTTCTGTTTCCTTCAATGTAGAAGGAAATTTCCCAATTTATGCTTCTTCTCTTTCCAAATACCCAGAACGCCCTGTTGGCTTAGAGCCTCAGTCGAACCGTGTTGGTTTGCAGAGCTCCGGCACCCTCAGCGGCAGGGAACTTCGCTTCCGCGCGGATGTGAGCTTTAGCTCCAAGAACGATGGTTGGCGAGAGTTTAAGAAGCCCTATCCCCATGTTCTGAGCTTGGGTTGGGCGCAAAAAAAACGAAAATCACCAGGCTTTGTGCTTGAAAAAACATCGTCTGGCGATGTTGTTTCTCAGGAATCTTTTGCTGTCAGTCAGAAAATCTGGATGCTGACTTGGACTGAGTCGCTTTAAGCTCTGCGCAGCCTCTGGTAGATCTCTTTAACGTCAACAGGTGTGCTGGGATCTGTCAGTGCTTCAAGGGGTAGCTTCAATTTGTCGGCGATAATCTCAGTGATTCTTTTAATGTGGATATTTTTCCGCTCTAATTGATTGTTGCTTGCCCACTGCGCAGCCGTAACTATGAGCCCCGAGACCTGTTCGACCGTCAGTTTGCCTGTGTTGATTGTGATATCGAAGTCGGAGTGATCGTTGATATCAAGTCCGTAGAGCTGCAGGTAGCGTTTCCTGTTTTGCTCGTCTCGTTTTAGAGTTTTGTAAAGAACTGACTCATAGGTTGCGCCTTTTTCGGTTTCTCTCTTATTGATGCGCCTCGCTCGTTCTTCGAGTGGAGCGTGAAGCCAAATTCTAAGGTCAGCGTTCATCAGCCAAGCTGCCAGTCGCGTTCCAAGGACAATATTCTCACTCAGAGTCGCTCTGATGCATTTGAGATCGGTCAAATAATCATAAATAAAATTGGTAGGCGCCTCTTTGTGAAGGTCGTCGAAATTGAGACCCAATTCCTTCGCGAGATCCCGAAACGTGTAGTTGACAATTGTCAGGCCCAAGGCCTTGCCCACATTCGTGGTCGCGGTCGTATTGCCGCAACCGCTGTGTCCCGAAATTGCAATTCTCATGACGCCCTGCCCCCAAATACCTCAGAAAAGCGATTGCCTTCAATGTTGGCCTATTTGTTTTACGGAATCAAATTCTTGAAGCTTGCGGAGCGCCATTTCAAAGACATCGTGCTCGACGCTCAGTACGAATCGGAGATGGGCCGGAAGACCAGTCCACGTCGCAGAGTTCACCAATAGACCTGTTTTTTGAAAGAGCTCCAGCACAGTTTTGTCAGCATACACCTGGAGCGATTCCTGCTCTTCCTTGATTTTGGCAACTGGGGAGTTGAAACCTAAGTGTCTTGTTGGCGAAGCGCAAAGAAAGAGTCCTCCCTCCGGCTCCAGAACATCCCATCCCAGCGATTCCAGTCGCGAGCAGAGTCTTCTGCTTCTTTCTCTCAAAATTGCTCTTTGTTGGTTCAGGTGCCCGTGGATGGGGTGCAGACGGTCATTGAGGGCTGAGAATATCTTTCGGGCCGCATATCGAACTGTCGAGTGAGGAGTGGTGGACAATCGAAGCCTAATATTCTGCAACAGCTCCTCGTCTTGGCTCACTGCCCAGCCAAACCTCAGTCCTCCCGCAGCAAGTTCTTTTGATACGCCCCCAAGAACAACCATCGGAATTTGCTTAAGACTTTGTGCGCCGAGGCTTTGATAAAGGTTCAAGTTAATATTTGAAAAGCTGTCTTGAAATTCCAGTCCCGAAAAGATGGTGTCGAGAACCATGCCACAATTGTGTTTTTTGAGAACGCCGAGGAGGTCAAGCAATTCGCCGTTGGAATAGATTGCACCCGTCGGATTGACCACAGGAGCATTCAAGTAAAGCCATTTTGCACCAGAGCGTGTGAGTTCCTCGTCAAGCTCCGCAACAGTGATCTTGAATCGATTCTTTTCCTTTGTCGGGATGATCCCATGGTTCACGTTGAAATAATCGCATGCCGCTTTGAAATAACCATAAATTCCCCTAGGAAGCAGAATTGATTCGCCTTTTTCTCCCACGAATTCAAGAAAAGCTGCAAAAAGCGGCGCCACGCCGTTCCCAAGGATGACGTTTCTCTCGCTAGGAAGAGAAAGACCAAACCTTGTGTTGATCAAATCAAGAAGAGGTCGTTCACAATTGACTTCTTGGGAGGAGATGTTTTGCCTTACAAAGCTCTCCATGATGGCTGCATGGACATGAGGTGGGCTTTGCAGACAGTTTTCCCCGTAGTCGAGTCGAACTGTACTCGAAGTCATTGGTAACTCGTTTGAAGTTACGGCGGGATGTTGAAAGGCCCTGCTCACAAAATCATTCAGCGGAAATTCTTCCGAAACGTCAGAATATTGTGGCACTCGCAACACATCGTTTTTTGACTTCCGCAAATCCGTGAGTTGAAAATTGAGGAGATCGGCGAAAATTCGCGCGTAGTAACGTTGAGACAGTATCGGCGTGCGGCTGTAGGTCAGCTCTGCACTTGCTGAAAGATTCTTTAGTACTTTTCCGTTTTCAGAAACGAGAAAACACAGTTCAAGGTCCTTATAAACTTTATTATTTACGAGGCCAAAGAGAAGCACGATGTGGTCCGGCAATCTTTGATCAGAGAGATATGAAAGAACACCATGCTGGGCGGGATGACTCGAGAGCTCAAATTGATGAGAAAGATCCAAAATAAGTTTTGCATTTTTTCTTCTGCAGATTTCATTGAGACGAAGAAATGCGTCGCTGGTTTTGCATTCGAAGTCTTGCAGTGACGTAATCACCAGCTGAGGAGAGAGTGCCTCAATGAGTTTACAAATTTCATCAACTCGCTTCGGCGCCTCCACGACTGAAAGTGTGCTTTTCTCGTTGGCATTGTGTTTTTGAGTCATTCGTTTGGGTAGTAAATTTAAAAGATCTTTTTCAACAAGAGTGAGTTTTGGCGATAAAAGATGAATAAAATTACTGATCACCGATTTGCGATCAGGTGCCACAAAAATACTTTTTGCTGTCCAAGGAATTTTCCAGTAGCTTCGGAAGAACTGCGCGATTTGTCTTCTAAGTATTGTTTCACCTTCTGTGTCTGCATAGGGAAGGTTTGGTTTTTGCTGAAGCCAATCGGAGAGATTGCCGATGAAGTTTATTTTTTCCTCAGCAAGTTCCTCATTGGCAAAGGAGAGATCAATTCCACTTCGAGTGTCTTTAAATTCGGGTTGTCGGATCAGTTTGAACAATGATTTGATTGGTGATGGGTAAGTGATATTCGCTTCGTAAACGCTGAGGCTGTGGGCGATTTTTCCACCGTTCTTCACGTATTCGTTTGCCGTGTGTGCGCAGATTGGATCGTCGCTTGTCAGACTCGTAAAAAATTCAAACCTATGGGGTGTGAGCTTTTCAATCTCAACCAAGGGCCCAATGTCAGTATCTTGAGCCTGCCAAACCTTCGTGCTCCAAAGTTTTTTAATCGAGAATCCGCGTCGAAGAAACAATCTCTCCAAAACGGCAGTGCCGGGGCGTCCTCCTAAATTGAGAATCACTTTTGCTGACGGTTTTGAAATCTCAATTGATTCCTCAAGAGCCCGAGCAATAAGGCCCAGACCGAACTGGTCTTCTATATAACCTTGCTTGTCGCAATAATTGCTCAGTGAATACAGGAATGAATCATCTGCCTCTTCGGATACAAAATGTGTGGCGGTCATCGGTTCCGGGCTCAGTACCTGAGGGATACAACCTATAATCCGATCGAGTGAAATGCCGTTCTTGATTGGATAGGAGAGAAGGTCTGATGTGTGGAATTCGACACGTTCAAGTAGTGTTTTACCTTCGGCATCAACAAGAGGCGCTCCCGAGTCATCCAATGCATTGAGCAAGAGATTCAATTTAGCGCAAGTGATTGCTCGGGGATTTATATCAAGGCCGATGAGTTGATGAGGGAGAGTCCTTGCCGCGAGTGCGATCGAAATCCAACCATTGCCGCATCCAAGTTCGCAGATCATCTTCCCCTGAAATTCACCATTCGGATATCTCGCGAGTCCCTCGTAAAACGTAAATGACCATTCTTCCGGCGTAAAAATACTGGGCAACTGAATGAGTTTAAGAGTTTTCTCTTCACCCCCCTCTGAATTCAAAACGAGGCGGCTGAATGTGAAGTGAAACTTGCTTAAACATTCGTCGGCATCAGTGTATGACTCTTCGCACGTTTTCATGAGTGCAGTCAGGAATCGACGTGTTTCGCTTCGCGATTCTTCAGTTTGACACATTTCTGAAAGTGTTTTGAGATTCTCATAGGCTGAATTGCTTGATTCGGAGCATTTTTGCAAAAATTCTTGTACGTTCATGGCTTCATACCTTCCCTGACTCCGAATGTTTGAATCTTGCTCGTGTCAATCAATGACACCATCTCGCTTGCCTTCTGCCTGAGATCTTTGCTGGCTCATGTGTTGTGCATACACAAAACTAGAGCGAGGTTGCAAAACACGCCCATTCCTCACAAGATGCTGTGCCAAGAATGGCTGCGCAGGGGAGTTTTTATGTTTTGTGTTTTGTTTTGTGGCAAAAAGGCGTTCTTGCGAAGGTGGGTTACGGCATCTGCAATTGTCAGTTCGCTGTTTTGGTCAGTTTCGATTTTCGGTTTGAAAGCTCATGCGGAAGCGCAGAATCTACCGACCCCTCCGGGTTCTGAAAGCCCATTGCATGCTGTTCCGCCTTCCTCTCCTTTGGAAATAAGCCTGCATCCCGCGTTGCTACCTCTTGAAGCAGAGGTGTCATGCGGTTTTAACGTTGACTGTACCTTAGGGCTCACCCGAGGTTTCGCAGTGGGTGGAGATTTTCTTAGAAGTTTGGGAGTCACCACTTTAGGCCAGCATTTTTTGGATGCCGGTGCATGGACCTATCTCGATCTCAACGCTGGGTATCAGTTTCTTCGTCGCGGAGAACGACAGTCATCCTTCAATCTCGTCGGTGGATATCGTTCCTTTGGCTTTGGAAATTCTGACAACGCAAGGCTTTCAAAGTCAGGAATTACGATACGGAGTTCTTATGCTGAATCCGTTTCTCCAGCCTACACGCAGGGGTTGATATTTGAAATTCATTCGTCGACTCTCCGAGCAGAGGGTGGCGCAGAAAAGCCGTTCGAAAAGTCTGATCCCTCCAAGGCCCGCTCTTTGTTAACTCAGTTTGCAACTTTTTCACGAAGTCATCCAGCGGTTCGCCTCCGCCTTCCGGCCGATTTGGAGGTCGTCAATTGGAAAGGTGCGGATTTGAACATGGAGGCACCCGTTCGCGGATTTTTACGGGTGACGCCGTTGTATGAGCAAACTGATCTGACCTTCAAGAACGTTCAGGAGACTGTTTACAGCTGGGTTGAGAAGCGATTTGGGCTTGAGCTTATGCTTTTGGCTGCTTACGCGGCGCCGACCGAGAAATCGGGCCGTTACGCTTTCTCGGCGGGTTTTGGAATTGAAAGTGGCTTGAGTCGAGCCAAGGTCGATTCCAATCTCCCCCCTGGTTCTGTCCTTCCGGAGATTCCTACCGCTGATGTTGTTCGCGGAAAGCTTGAAATTCAAGGGACCTACCAGTTCTGATAATCGCGCTTGCGTCGCAACCAGCTTTGTATTAAGCGAGTCGACTCATGTCTGGAATCAGCAGATTTCCCGCTGTATCTCCGGACAAGTCGTCACGAGGAAGGTTGCCAATGGCAAAGAAAATAGTCGGTCTCATCAAGCTCCAGATCACCGCTGGACAGGCCACAGCAGCTCCACCAATTGGTCCGGCTCTGGGTCAGCGCGGTGTCAACATCGCCATGTTCGTCAAAGAGTTCAACGCCAGAACTCAGAAGCAGGCGGGCACGATTCTCCCCACCATCATTACGGTTTATTCGGATAAATCGTTCACTTTCATCACAAAGACGCCCCCAGCGACAGTCTTGCTCAAGCAAGCAGCCAAGATTCAGTCTGGTAGCAAGACGCCTGGCAAAGCTCTCTGTGGTTCAGTAACTGAAAAGCAAGTCGAGGAAATCGCAAAGACGAAGCTTCCCGACCTCAATTGCTACGACGTTGAAACTGCAAAACGACTGATCAAAGGCTCAGCTCGTTCCATGGGTCTCGAAGTCAAGGCTTGAGTGAATCAATTTTATGCGAGGGAGGCTGAGTAAGCCGTCTGAACCTCTGGAGATTATAATGAAAAAAATAGGCAAGAAACTCGCTGAAGCGAGCAAGAAGGTAAACTCCGAAAAGCGCTACACGCTTCCTGAGGCTTCTTCACTTTTGAAAGAGGTCAGCTACACCAAATTCGACGGAACTGTCGAAATTGCGATGAATCTTGGTGTTGACCCGCGCCATGCCGATCAGAACGTCCGCGGAGCCGTTGTCCTTCCTCACGGCTTAGGGAAGAAAGTTCGAGTTTTGGTTTTCGCTAAGGGTGAGAAAATTAAGGAAGCTGAAGAGGCTGGAGCTGATTACGTGGGTGGCGACGATATCGCTCAAAAAATTCTCGGCGGATGGCTCGACTTTGAAGCTGCTGTTGCAACTCCAGATATGATGGGCGTTGTGGGTCGTCTTGGAAAAATTCTTGCTCCTCGCGGTCTGATGCCCAACCCCAAAGTGGGCACTGTGACCATGGATCTGAAAACTGCTGTCAAGGACGCGAAAGCCGGCCGTGTTGAGTTCAAAGTGAATAAGGCGGGAATCATTCAGGCTCCGGTTGGAAAGACATCATTTCCAGCAGCCTCGATTCAAGAAAACCTGAAGTCCTTTGTTGATGCAATTATCAAGGCCAAACCGGCGGCGGCGAAGGGAACTTACGTGAAGTCTGCTTACGTGAGTGCAACGATGAGCCCGAGCATTCGTCTTGATACAACTGAAATGAAATAAGTTTTTGTGGGTCTAAGACTGCAGGTGCTCGAAGGTTCGAGGTAAACCCCGCATAGACTGAGACCCTCTTTTTAGTCACTCGGTGGTGAATACCACTTTCTCTGAAGGGAGGTTCGATTGGATAGGAATGCCAAAGTCGCTTGGCGCGATGACGTGGTTAAATACCTAGACAAGTCGTCCGCGCTTTTTCTGGCGCAGTATCAGGGCATGACGGTGGAGGAGCTGACCGATCTTCGGCGCGCTCTCAAAGCTGCGAATGCTGAGTTTCGGGTCGTGAAGAACACGATTGCCAAGAAGGCTATTGAGGGGCGCAAGGAAGCTGTCATCGCTTCTGACCTCAAGAACCAAACAGGCATTGTGTTTGTGTTTGGTGACGTGGCCGCGGCTGCAAAGGCTTTCACTGAAGCTTCGAAGAAAAACGAGAAGCTGAAGCCTGTGGCCGGTTACATGGAAGCTGAAAAACTAGCTGTTAAGCATATTGAAGCTCTTGCGTCGCTGCCGCCTCGCGAAGTTCTCATTGCAAAAATTCTTGGCTCTCTCGTGGCTCCCCATCGTGGAATGCTCGGGGTGGTCCAAGGAGTGCCTCGGGCACTCGTCAGCGTCCTGAATCAGATCAAGGAAACGAAGACAGCATAATTTGTGTTTTGGTACTTTTATAAAAACTTACTTATTTTTTGGAGAAGTTAATTATGTCGACTATCACTAAAGAACAATTCATCGAGTACATCAAAGGTCTGACCCTCATCCAAGCTTCCGAGCTCGTGAAAGAGTTGGAAGAGATCTTCGGCGTTTCCGCTGCTGCTCCTGTTGCAATTGCAGCTGTTGCCGGCGCTGGCGCAGCTGCTCCTGCTGCTGAAGCTCAAACGGAATTTGAAGTCATCCTGAAGGCTGGCGGCGACAAGAAGCTCGACGTCATCAAGGAAGTTCGTGCTTTGACCGGCTTGGGTCTCAAGGAAGCAAAAGACTTGGTTGAAGGCGCACCAAAGAGCCTCAAGACCGGTGTTTCCAAGGCTGAAGCTGAAGACATCAAGAAGAAGCTCACAGCTGCCGGCGCAACTGTGGACATCAAGTAAAATCTGTTTTCATCGGCTGCCCCTTCGGGGGTGGGCGGACAGTGGGCCAACCAGATTTTTCTGGTTGGCTTGACTTTTGCTACTAGCAAGATAAGTTTCGGCCTACATGCGCAAAAACAGGCCGGCCGTGGGCCGGGCCTGTGGTTTTAGTTTGGATCAGCAACGTAACGAGGTCCTCTTTATGTCCAATTTGGCATCGAGTTTTGTTCGCCATCGGAGAAGCTTTGCAAAGGTCAATCCGATTATTGGCATGCCTAATCTAATTGACATTCAAAAGAGGTCGTACGCCGAGTTCCTGCAGGAAGCACAAACCGCCGACAGCCGAAGTGAAATCGGTCTGCAAGGCGTGTTCAAGAGTGTGTTTCCCGTGATGGATTTCGACAAGACGGCTTCTGTTGAATTCGTCAGTTACTCGCTCGACGAGTCGAAATACACTGTCGAAGAGTGTCGTTCCAAGGGTATGAGCTACGCGGCTCCCATCAAGGTTCTCATTCGACTGCTCATCTGGGATGTTGATCATGAGACAGGTGTGAAGTCTATCCGTGGCTTCAAGGAGCAGGAAGTTTACTTCGGTGAAATTCCTCTCATGACAGAGAATGGTACATTTATTATCAACGGAACTGAGCGCGTTGTCGTTTCTCAATTGCACCGTTCTCCCGGTGTCTTTTTTGATCACGACAAAGGCAAAACGCTTTCCTCTGGCAAGCTACTCTATAACGCTCGCATCATTCCATACCGCGGTTCTTGGTTGGATTTTGAATTTGATACAAAAGACATTTTGTACTGCCGCATCGACAGGCGCCGAAAAATGCCCGCAACAATTTTGTTGAAGGCGCTTGGTCTGTCGACAGAGGAGCTCTTGAATCATTTCTACGAGAGAGAAACGATTCTCCTGAAAGATGGAAAGTTCTTCCGAAAGGTGGACTGGAAGTTTTTGAGCACCAAGAGAGCGCCCTCCGACATCGTCGATCCCAAGACCGGTGAAGTTCTCGTCAAGAGAAATCGCAAAATTAGTGCAAAAGTAGTGCGTCAATTGCAGTCTGCAAACGTGGACGCATTTCCAATGACGGACGATGAAGTCAGCAAGAAAGTCATTGCTCGGGATATCGTTGATGACGAAACCGGCGAAGTTCTCTTTCCAGTGAACACGGAACTCCAGAAGCCTGTACTTGAACAAATCAAGTTGAAGGCCATTCCGCAGTTTGAAGTTCTCTTCATAGATGACGTCAACGTAGACTCTTCGTTCCGCGACACTCTGAACCTCGACAAAACTGCAAATCAGGAAGAGGCACTGATCGAGATTTACAAGCGCATGCGTCCTGGTGATCCGCCAACCCTCGACAATGCAAGTCAGCTTTTCAACAATCTCTTTTTCGTAAAAGAGCGCTACGACCTTTCACGCGTGGGTCGTATGAAGTTGAACGAAAAACTGGGATTGACTGACAAAGTTGATATCGACCATCGGACACTGACCCGCGATGATATTTTGGGTACTGTTAAGATGTTGCTTGCTGTTCGTGCAGGAACCGAAGTGGTCGACGATATCGACCATTTGGGTAACCGTCGCGTTCGCGCAGTGGGCGAACTCTTGGAAAACCAATATCGAATTGGCTTGACCCGAATCGAACGTGCGATTCGCGAGCGTTTGCAGCTGCAAGATCTCGATAGCCTGATGCCCCACGACTTGGTCAACGCCAAGCCCGTGACTGCGGTGGTTAAAGAGTTTTTTGGCTCGTCTCAGCTGAGTCAGTTTATGGACCAGACCAACCCGTTGGCTGAGGTGTACCACAAGCGGCGTTTGTCTGCTCTGGGGCCAGGCGGTCTGTCTCGAGAACGTGCCGGTTTCGAAGTCCGCGACGTTCACCCGACACACTATGGTCGTATTTGTCCTATCGAGACACCTGAAGGACCAAACATCGGTTTGATCGTTTCTTTGGCTTCGTTTGCGCGTGTCAACCAGTATGGTTTCATCGAGACGCCGTATCGGGAAGTTGCCGAACGCAAAATGACCGACAATGTGCGCTATTATTCGTCAACGGATGAATGGCGCGACCACACAATTGCTCAAGCTAACGTGACTCTGGATAAGAGTAAGCAAATTCCCCAGAATCAGCTTCTGACTGCGCGCCGCGCAGGTGAGACGACCATGTCCTCAGGGGATGAAGTTGACCTTTTGGATGTTGCGACGAATCAGCCGGTTTCTGTGGCTGCCTCATTGATTCCGTTTTTGCAGAACGATGACGCGCACCGTGCGCTCATGGGTGCTAACATGCAGAGGCAGGGCCTGCCTTTGTTGAGAACCCGCGCGCCGCTCGTGGGAACAGGAATGGAGCGAAAGGTAGCATCCGATTCTGGCGTGACTGTGGTAGCGAAGCGCTCCGGTACTGTGATTCGCGTTGACGCTGAACGAATCGTGGTGAAGGCGAATGATGGAGCTGCTGACGCCACGGAAGTGGCATCCGAAGTCGATATCTATAACTTGGTGAAATACCAGCGTTCAAACGTCGACACCTGCATTAATCAGAAACCTATTGTTAAAGTGGGCGAACAAGTCACATCAGGTGACATTATTGCTGACGGTTTCTCAACAGAGAACGGCGAGCTCGCGCTGGGCCAGAACGTCTTGGTCGCATTCATGCCATGGCAGGGATACAACTTTGAGGATGCCATCGTGGTATCCGAGAGAGTTGTTAAGGACGATTTGTACACGTCTATTCATATCCAAGAATTTGAATGTGTGAGCCGAGACACGAAGTTGGGCCGTGAGGAAATCACTTCCGACATTCCCAACGTCGGTGAAGAAGCTCTGAAAAACTTGGATGACGCGGGAATTGTGACCATCGGTGCTGAAGTGAAGTCCGGAGATATTCTCGTCGGTAAGCTGACGCCCAAGGCTGAAACTCAATTGACCCCTGAGGAAAAACTCCTTCGCGCAATTTTCGGTGAGAAGGCAGCGGATGTGCGGGACACCTCGTTGCGGGTTCCACCTGGCGTGGTTGGAACTGTAATTGGAGCGAAGGTCTTTTCACGTGAAGGTGCCGAGCCTGATAGCCGTATGCAGGCCATTCAGGAGCAAGAAATTGCAAAATTGCGTAAGGACGAGCGGGACCGTATCGAGATCATTCGTCAGTCAGCCCTGGAAAAATTGGTAACGTTGCTTGTCGGCGAGACTGCGGCAGCGGCAATTGAGACAATCCACTCGGGTGTCACATCTAAGGTCACGGCCGGTCAAAAGATCACCGAAGCGATCTTCAAGGGTATGTCCATCGAGCAAATCCGTCGCTTGGAAGTTGTGAGTCCGGACAAGAGCTCTGTGCTCGCCAAAGTTAAAAAGTCGATGGATGAAAAACTGAACCTCGTGCAGGTGATGACTGACGAGCAAATCAGCCGCGTCAAACGTGGGGACGAACTGCCTCCTGGCGTGATTAAGATGGTGAAAGTCTATGTTGCCATCAAACGTCGTCTTCAGGTGGGTGACAAGCTTGCCGGTCGACACGGCAACAAAGGTGTCATTTCCAAGATTGTCCCCCAAGAAGACCTGCCCTTCATGGAAAATGGTCAGCCCGTGGATATCGTTTTGAGTCCTCTGGGTGTGCCATCCCGAATGAACATCGGTCAGGTTATGGAGACCCACTTCGGTTGGGCAGCGCGCGGCATAGGTGAAAAAATCAACGAGATGATGGACAAGGCTGCTCCACGGGCAGAACTGGAAGCCTATCTTCTTAAGGTTTGGGACGATGAAGGTGTAAGAAGCTTCATCAAGAGTTGCTCAAACGATGAGCTGCGTCAGTTTGTCCGCAAATATCGTGAAGGTGTTACGCTTTCGAATCCTGTGTTCGATGGAGCTGAAGAGCGTGAAGTATTCGATTATCTGAAGCTCGCCGGTTTGCCTGAAACAGGTCAGGTTGAGCTTTATGACGGCCGTACTGGTGAGAAGTTCGATAGGCCTGTGACCGTTGGCGTGATGTATATTCTGAAGTTGCACCATTTGGTGGACGAGAAAATTCACGCCCGTTCCATTGGTCCATACAGCTTGGTCACTCAGCAACCATTGGGCGGTAAAGCTCAATTCGGTGGTCAGCGTTTGGGTGAAATGGAAGTGTGGGCGATGGAAGCTTATGGCGCTGCCTACACGCTTCAGGAATTCCTGACTGTGAAGTCGGACGACATCGTGGGTCGTACAAAGATGTACGAGGCCGTCGTCAAAGGCGAGAACATGATGTTGCCTGGATTGCCTGAATCGTTCAACGTGTTGGTGAAGGAAATGCAATCTCTCGCACTTGACGTGAAATTGATCAGAGAAGGCGAGGAGGTCAGTCACGAAGACCTTCAGCGAGAACAACGTGAGAATCCTTAAATTCACGTTTGTTTGAGCGTTTTTTGATGAACTCATCGCCTCTGGGAGCAAAAAATGAACGATAACCTGAGAACTGCTTATAACTTCTTTGAAAAGCCCGTTGATCCGCTTGATTTCACGGCAGTGAAAATCGGTCTAGCCTCTCCTGAACGTATTCGTAGTTGGTCATTTGGTGAAGTGAAGAAACCAGAGACAATCAACTACCGTACGTTCAAACCTGAGCGAGACGGTTTGTTTTGCGGCAAGATCTTCGGACCAGTGCGAGATTTTGAATGTATTTGCGGAAAATACAAACGCAAAAAACATCGCGGCACAGTATGTGAAAAATGCGGCGTGGAAGTCATTGAGAGCAAGGTGCGCCGTGAACGTTTAGGTCACATCAACTTGGCATCGCCGGTGGCGCACATCTGGTTTCTGAAGTGCCTGCCTTCACGTATTGGAGCTGTTCTTGATCTTTCCCTGAAAGATCTTGAAAAAATTCTCTATTGTGAGTCCTATATTGTCATCGATCCTAAGGAAACGGATCTCAAAAGGCATGAGCTTCTGAGCGAAGACAAGTTCCAGTCGAGCTTGCGCCAGTATGGCAACAATACGTTCCAAGTGGGCATTGGCGCCGAAGCTATTATGGAAATGCTTCGCGGGGTTGATGTTTATCAGCTCGCCAATGAACTTCGGGAAGCCCTGAAAAATACGACATCCGATGCTCAAACGAAAAAACTCATCAAGAGACTTAAAGTTGTTGGCGCGTTCATGACGAGCGACAACAGCGTTGAGTGGATGATGCTCAATGTGATTCCGGTACTGCCGCCGGATCTTCGCCCTCTGGTTCCTTTGGATGGTGGTCGCTTTGCAACCTCCGATCTCAACGATCTCTATCGCCGCGTGATCAACAGAAACAACCGTTTGCTCCGTTTGGGTGAACTGAATGCTCCAGACATCATCGTGAGAAATGAGAAGCGCATGCTGCAGGAAGCTGTCGATGCGCTTTTTGACAATGGCCGTCGAGGTAAAACTTTCACAGGACCAAACAAGCGTCCTCTGCGTTCTCTGTCCGACATGCTCAAGGGCAAGAATGGTCGTTTCCGCCAGAACTTGTTGGGTAAACGCGTCGACTACTCTGGCCGTTCTGTGATCGTTTCCGGGCCCGAGCTGAAGCTGCACCAATGCGGCTTGCCAAAACTGATGGCGTTGGAAATGTTCAAGCCATTCCTCTTCAACAAACTTGAAGAGCGCGGTTTTGTGTCGACGATCAAGAGTGCAAAGAAGATGGTCGAGAAAGAGCGTCCTGAAGTTTGGGATCTGCTCGAGGAAGTCACGAAGGAACATCCGGTGCTTCTCAACCGTGCTCCTACGCTCCACCGTCTGGGTATTCAGGGCTTTGAGCCCGTACTAGTGGAAGGTAAAGCTCTTCAGCTCCACCCATTGGTCTGTCAGGCATTCAATGCTGACTTTGACGGCGATACGATGTGTGTGCACGTTCCGCTCAGCCTCGAGGCACAAATTGAGGCTCGAGTGCTCATGATGTCTACAAATAACATCCTCTCTCCTCAGCACGGAACCCCAATCATCGAGCCAACCAAAGACATCGTCCTCGGCCTCTACTATCTCACGCGTGAGAACGTGGGAGCCAAAGGCAGTGGAATGAGGTTCGCTGATCTGTCCGAAGTGCGCGCTGCCTTCGACCATGGGCACATTGAAATTCACTCTCGAATCCATGTGCGCATGAATTCCAAAGATAAGGCTTTGGTCCAGACGACAGTCGGTCGCGTGATCCTTCGAGAAGTCGTGCCTAAACGGGTTCCCTTCTTTGAAAAGTACAACAAGGCAATGGACAAGAAGAGTCTTGCTGCTTTGGTGAACGAAACCTATCGTCTTTGTGGAGCAAAAGACACCGTCTTGCTGGCTGACGCTTTGCGTGAGCTTGGTTATCGACATGCCACACAGGCGGGAATTTCCATCTCCATCAAGGACATGGTCATTCCGGCTGAGAAAGCGGCACTTCTCAATCAAGCACATGAAGATGTGCGCACAGTCCACGAGGAATACAATCAGGGATTGATCACCGAGGGTGAGCGCCACAACAAGGTTATCGATATCTGGTCACGCGTGCAGGATTCGATTGCTGAATACATGTTCAAGCAAATCTCGACCCAGAAAGTGAAGGACGAAAAGGGTCAAGACACTATCATTCCTTCGTTCAACTCCCTGTTCATGATGGCGGACTCCGGTGCCCGCGGTTCTAAATCGCAGATGCGTCAGTTGGCCGGTATGCGCGGCCTTATGGCGAAAGCGACGGGTGAGATTATTGAGACCCCGATTACTGCGAACCTGCGCGAAGGTCTCACAGTGCTCCAGTACTTCATCAACACGCACGGTGCCCGAAAGGGTCTTGCGGATACGGCGTTGAAGACGGCCTCATCCGGTTATCTGACCCGCCAGCTTGTTGATGTGGCTCAAGACACGATTGTCTCCGAATACGATTGCGGGACAATGGACGGAATTGAGATGACACCCGTCGTTGAAGGTGGAGAAGTTATCCAAAAGTTGGGTCAACGCATTCTTGGCCGCACATCATTGGAAGATGTAAAAAATCGTTTGACGGGCGAAATTATCGTTCGTCCAAATGAAGAGCTTTCCGAAGAAGTGAACATTAAGCTTGAGGCTGCCAAGATCGACAGAGTTAAAGTGAGGTCGGTCCTGACGTGTCGCACACGGCGTGGTGTTTGTGCCAAGTGCTACGGGCGTGACCTTGCAACAGGCAACTTGGTGAATGTGGGCGAAGCTGTCGGAGTGATTGCCGCTCAGTCCATCGGTGAGCCTGGAACCCAGTTGACGATGCGTACATTCCACCAGGGTGGTGCTGCCTCGACTCAGGCTCAGCAATCTTCTCATGAAGCCAAAGTGGAAGGGACAGTGAAGCTCGTCAATTCTAACTTGGTGCAGGGTAAAGAAAAGGGCAAGGCGCAGAACTGGTTCCGCGCCATGGGGCGCAACGGCGAAGTTGTTGTTTACGATTTGGACGGAAACGAACGCGACCGTCACTCGATTCCCTATGGCTCCAAGGTCTTCGTTAAGGATGGGCAGTCGGTAGCTGTGGGCGTTCAGCTCATTGAATGGGATCCGCACTCTGTCGTGATCGTTGCAGAGGTCGCAGGAAAAGTTCGTTACTCGGATATGGAAGAAGGGATCTCGTACGAGGAAAGACAGGAAGAAACGACAGGTATTTCCCGTCGTGTGATCTTGGAAACGCGAGACGCAAAAGTTAAGCCTGCTCTTTTGGTAACAGACTCAAGCGGAACTGCCGTTAAAATCACGCAGACACGCGACGCCAAGTACCTCCTTCCGAGCGGTGCGACGGTTATGTTTGCTGATGGTGAGCCTGTTTTCCCTGGCGATATCCTTGCGAAAATTCCTCGTGAACAGGCCAAGACAAGAGACATTACGGGTGGCTTGCCACGCGTTGCAGAGCTCTTTTTGGCTCAGAAACGCAGAACATTCGCGATTATCTCCGAAATTGATGGCTATGTGAGCTTTGGTAAAGACACTAAAGGCAAGCGCTGCGTCATTGTGAAGCCAGAGATTGGTGACCAAAAGGAATACCTGATTCCCAAGGGGCGTCACGTTGTGGTCACCGAGGGCGACTTCATTCGCGCTGGTGAGCCGCTTGTCGATGGTTCTCTCAACCCGCACGACATTCTCAGGGTACTTGGTGAGAAAGCCTTGGCGAGCTACTTGGTTTCCGAAATTCAGGCGGTCTATAAGCTGCAAGGCGTGCCAATTGACGACAAGCACATCGAAATTATCGTCAAGCAGATGTTGCGTCGCGTTAAGATCAAGGATCCTGGGGATACCGAGTTTCTTCCAGCTGCCCAGATTGAGAAATGGACATTCGAGGAGCAGAATGAGCTCGCCGTTGCACGCGGAGCGCGTCCAGCAGTGGCCGAGCCGCTGTTGTTAGGAATTGCTCGTGCCGCATCATCGACAGAGTCGTTCATTTCCGCAGCATCCTTCCAAGAAACAACGAAGGTCCTCACGGAGGCATCGCTCTCCGGGAAAGTCGATCTTCTTCGTGGCTTGAAGGAGAATGTGATTATGGGTCGTCTCATTCCGGCTGGTACGGGTGTTTCGCTGTATAAGCACGTCGATATGTTTGTGGAAGGCCAGACTCTCGATGCGGAGGCTATCATTGAGGCGGCAACGCCTTCGATGGTGGCTCGACTCGGTGGGCATGCCTACAACTATCGATAATCCTTGCGAGCCGTTGAAAAGCCCCTGACGTTCAGTCAGGGGCTTTTTTTTGAAAAAAGCAGCAAGGAATCTATTTATCATAAGTTCCTTGACAACTATTCAGCTGTTCGATATGGCTCGAGGCCCATACTTGGAGATATCTAGATGGAAAGCCAAAAAATTCGCATTCGTCTTAAGGGATACGATGTTGCGCTCGTCGATCAGAGCGTGACTCAAATCATTAACAAAGCAAAAGGCACTGGTGCTCGCATTGCGGGTCCGGTTCCTATGCCAACGCTCATCAATCGGTACACGGTTTTGCGTTCGCCTCACGTTGATAAGAAGTCGCGTGAACAGTTCGAAATCAGAACTCATCGCCGCCTGATTGACCTTTTGGAACCAAAGCAACAGACAGTTGATGCTCTCATGAAGCTCGACCTTGCTGCTGGTGTTGACGTTGAGATCAATCTCTACTAACGCGGGCGCATCGCGCTGAAGCGATGTGTCTTTAAACAAACTGGCGCTGCGACCTGCTCGCATCCAGTCCGAGGGAAGTCATATGATTCGTAATGCATTTATTAAGGTCGGAATGACCAGTGCATTCACTGAAGCGGGTGAGGCGCAAGGAGTGACTGTGCTCCGTCTCCAGCCTGCTAAGGTTGTCCGCCACGAAAGTCTCCAAGATGGGCGAACACTGGTGGTCGTTGAGTACGACACAGGTGTGAAAAAGAAGACGACACGTGGATGGACCGTTGAAAATCCTGCCGATTATCCTGTTGGCTCAGCTGTCACAGCTCCTGCGTTGAACGCGGGGCAACTTGTCAAACTCACTGGTGTTTCAAAAGGTAAAGGTTTCCAAGATGCCGTGACGCGTCACGGTTTTGCGGGAGGCCCTGCAAGCCACGGTAGCCGTTTCCACCGCGCTCCCGGTTCAGTCGGTATGCGTACCGAGCCTGGTAGAACTCCGAAGGGCAAGCGTCTCCCGGGACACCACGGCGATTCACAAGTCACCCTGCGTAAGGTCGAAGTTGCATACTGGTCGGGCGATGAAGCAATTCTCGCTGTGGTTGGTGGTGTGCCTGGTCCTCGCGGCGGCCTCGTATTCATCTAATAGGCGTTTGAGGAACACTGAGATGTTGTCACAATTGAGTACATTACCAAGTTGGTTGGCAGAAGGTGCTGAAAAGAACGAAGGCACGCTCTGGCAGGTTGTTAAAGCTTACCGAGCCAACCGTCGTCAGGGCACTGTTGGCGTGAAGACCCGCGCAATGGTCGCTTCAACCGGCAAAAAACCATTTAAGCAAAAGAAAACGGGCAGCGCGCGTCGCGGCTCATTTGTCTCGCCTTTGCATGTCGGAGGCGGAGTCGCACATGGCCCCAAGGCCCGCGATTACAGAGAAGCAATTCCTACAAAAATGGCGAATGTGGCTCTCCAAATTGCTCTTGCACATCGTGTCAAGGCAGGGAAAGTTTTCACAGGCGCTCTCGACATTCCATCCGGAAAGACAAAGGACGCGTATAAGTATTTCAAGCCGATCGATGAAAATTACGGCAAGGTGCTTGTATGTTTGTCCAACCCATCTGAAGCCACATTGCGTGCAATTCGCAACATTCGTGGCGTTGTTCTTGTTAAACCAGAACAAGTGACTGCTCTTGATATCGTTGAGAGTAGAAAGCTTGTTGCGACCGGGGAGGCGATGGAAATCCTCTCTCGCCGTCTTGTGAAATAAAAGGGGTGAGAGATGCGTGCTGATCAAGTGATTCTCGGTTCAGTATTGAGTGAAAAAGCGGTGACTCTCACAACGCAGAGTGTCTTCACGCTCAAAGTTGCAAAGAAGGCAACAAAGGGCGACATCAGCAAGGCTGTTAAAACGGTTTTTGGTGTCGAAGTGTTGGATGTCAATACCGCTATTGTTCGTGGTCGTGTTTCCCGCAAAGCGAGAAGCAAGACGGCTGGAGCGGTGACTGTTAAGGCAGCCAACTACAAGAAGGCCTATGTGCGTTTGAAGCAAGGTCAGAGCTTGCCTGTCGCGAGTTTGGTCGCTGAGACGTCCGGTGGGGCTGAGCAACCGAAGTAATTGAAACAAGACGCGGAGAAATACCTCAATATCGCGTCTTTAGGAGAGGTTTTTAGGTTATGGCAATTCGTCAGATGAGGCCCTACACGGCCACCACGCGGTTCCAGAGCTACATCAAGTACCGCGATGTTTTGACAACGAACGAGCCTTACAAGGCACTTCTTGAGGCACTTCCCAAGAAGGCAGGCCGCAACAATACAGGCCGTATTGTTGTTCGCCATCAGGGCGGCGGAAACAAGAAAAAGTATCGTGTCATCGATTGGAGACGGACACGACGCAACATTGAAGGTGTTGTGACAAGCGTTGAATACGATCCCAACCGGACAGCATTCATTTCGCTCGTTCAGTACAAGGACGGCGACCGTCGGTATCACCTTGCGACAAATGGTGTGACAGTCGGCACCAAAATCATGAATTCCGAAGATGCTGACATTAAGTCCGGCAACAGTCTGCCTCTGCGCAAGATCCCTGCTGGTACTGCTATTCACAGTATCGAACTCAAGCCCGGTGCTGGCGCCAAATTGGTGAGAAGCGCGGGTGGTTCCGCGACTCTCGTGGGTCGCATCGAGGGCTACGCTCAGGTTCGTATGCCATCTGGCGAACTGCGCATGATTCCCGAGAACTGTTATGCAACTGTGGGAACCGTATCAAACGCGGACCACATGAACGTATCGTTGGGTAAGGCAGGTCGTGCACGTTGGAAAGGCGTTCGTCCTTCCGTTCGTGGTGTTGCGATGAACCCAATCGACCATCCTATGGGTG
>JBEGJP010000164.1:0-18767 GCA_041184525.1 Pseudomonadota bacterium
GAGATGCCGTGTCCGGCCACACTCCGTCACGTGCAAATGAAGTGACTTTGACTCTGCCGCGCAAGCGGATCAATGTGACGTCTGAGGAAAAGGAACATCTGATGCGCCGTTCTCAGAACGGGAACGTGGTCCAACGCCCCGCCCCTTGAGCAAGGCCACCAGTCGCATAAAACAAGGAAGGTCGCCCGCGATCTTCACCGCACCATTGAGATAGGCCACTTTGGCCCGCAGTGTGCCTGCCAAAAGCCGTTTGAGTGTGAGTGCGTCGGTGGACACACACACCCTGACCCCTCCGGGTTCAAGCAAGAGAGCAAGAGCCTCTGAAGACAGTGCAATCGGTTTTCCCAAGTCGAAAACGACCGAGAACTGCGCTCCCGAGTTCACGAGCCGACCGCATGAAACAGAGTGCGGCGAAACCACTACAAGGAACGAAGGACGACCGTCGATGAGAAAGAGATAATCTCCTCGAAATCCGACGCGTTCTGCTTCGCCCACAGCCTCCAAATCGCGCACCACCCAAGTGCGGAATTCATCCGCGACGCGCCACAGCGCATCGTCCTGCATCGCATCATCGGGCGAAAGCCGCTTTAATTTTTTGTCGTCAGCAAAAAACATCCATGGTGCCCGCATGCTTGAGGTTCGCAGGCTGGCATAAAGCAGCCACCAGAAAGAGTCCAGTGAGCGTCCGACACCGACCGCACTTAAGGCTGGCAATCCCTGAGCTCCAACCTTCGGACCGAAATCCTGTTGACATCCTCTGCGGTCAAGGTCTCTTCAAAGACCCCAGACTTGCAACGCGGGTGCTGAATTCGGAAGCGGATCCTCTGACCCACCGGAATCAACCTGAAAAGATAGGGGCTTTCTCCACCATCCCAACCGTCGAAAGTGCTCACTTTTGCGCCGCTGGGTTCAGTGACAATACGCAGCTGAGCCGTTGGCACATTCGTGTCACGTTCGAGAATGACCTGCTCCTGAAGTTGTGCGCCCAGCGGAGGAGCTTTGACGTCCAATTGTTTCGTTTTCAGACCGGGGCGCGTGAGCGTGATGCGATGCACCCCCGGCGGCACACTCAATTGAACAGGGAATGCCACTGGCTTTCCTTTCCACATCGGACGGTCGTCCAGTTCGACAATCATCCGCACGTTTTGAGGAGAGGTGGTGATGGTCAGAGTGCTCGGGAGTCCCATTCCACGACTTTTTACGACATACAGGCCAAAGACCAGAGCGACGACCGCGAGCAGCAGAGCAAAGGCTGGCATGACGATGCTCTTTCTCTTCTGTCGCTTTCTCTCCTGTGCGGATTCAAAATACACAGAGGGTGGCACGACCAACGACCCTTGCGGGCCGACACCTCGGCCGCGGGCGTGAATAGATTGCCCCGGACGATTCATCCCTTCGCCATCAGGCCTTCTCTTCAAATCGAGAGCGAAGGCATTGCCAGCGTCCAACTCCTGCCCCCGCTGATGATTCTGCCCCAGTGCGATGGCTTGTCCCATTCTCTCGCTGTTTTCACCAACCGAGCGCGTGTTCCTTTTCAGGTCCGTCATGGAGGTGTTGAGGTCGATCACTTGAGCCGAACTGGCGGAATTGATCCTCTCTCCGAAAACGTTGTTTGCCTTAACCTGAGGATCAGGGCTCGCGATCGGCAAAGCCAATGTCGAACGCAGTCGTTCGCGCGCTGCCTCGAGCCGCTCGGCAAAGACGGCATGCATAAAGTCAGACAATTCGCCGATGAAAAAATCAGGCCTGTACTTATACAAGAAACGACTCAAGTCCCGCACGGCATCGCGTCCGTTTTGGTAACGGCTCAAAGGGTCCTTGGTGAGAAGCTTCATCACGATTTTGTCGAGTTCTTCAGGAATGCTATTTCCGGCGAGCAGACTGGGCGGTTTGATTTGGCAGTTTCGGACAGCTTCAAGAACGGCCAGATCCTCGCCCTTGAACAGACGCGACATGGTCAGCATTTCATAGAGGATGATACCGACAGCAAAAAGGTCGCTGCGGGCATCGATATTATAACCGCTCGCCTGCTCGGGACTCATATAACGGAATTTGCCTTTGAGCACGCCCACTCGTGTGTTTGAAATCTGATTCTCAGCCTTGGCGATACCGAAGTCGGTGATTTTCACATCGCCGTCGTAGCTGATGAGAATATTTTGCGGGCTCACGTCGCGGTGGATGATCCCCATCGACTTGCCTGTCACATCAACGGCAGAGTGCGCATAAGACAAACCGGAGAGAGTCTCCATGGCTATGTAGCAGGCGAGTTCGATCGGCACTCGCTTCTTTATTTGTTCAGTTGCCGAAAGCACGCCTCGCAGGTCCTGACCGTCGACGAATTCCATCACCAGCATGTAGCTGCTGCCGTCAGAAACGAAATCGTAAACTTGCACGATATTTTTGTTCTGCAGCTGCTTCGCAACGTTGGCTTCATTGCGGAACATTTCTACGAATTCCGGAACCTGAGCGTAGTGGGTGAGAATGCGTTTGAAGGCACAAACGCGGGCGAAGCCATCAATGCCAACGGTTTTGCCCAAGTGGATTTCTGCCATTCCACCTTGGGCAATGCGCTCCGTCAGAATATATTTGGCCTGACTGTACGACATCCTTCACTACACCTTCACTGCAGGACGCGATTCCTTGCGGATCACGCCATAGCTCAGCGAAGGTATCGGTGCAGGTGAAGTGAGATTGATGCGTCAAAAAATCAGGGCCAGCGCAGTTCCACTTTTGCAATGGCGGACTGGGCAATGAATTCCGCATTCAGAGCTTGCGCTTGATTCTCGTTGTCGCGCTGAAGAATGGTTTCGGGAAAATCAAAAACCAACAAATAGTCCTGCGACCACTGGTGGATATTCTTGAAGAGTGTCTGCAATAAGGTTTTGTCCGAGATGCGACGGACATACATCGGTGTCAGTTGGCTTGGGCCCACACGCATGGACAAGGACCACAACAAACGGTCATCCAAGTTCGAGTAGTTTGCGTCAGGTGCAAAAACACTCACCAACACGCCCAAACGCACGCCCCCCGAGGAGTCCGACAAGACGGACAGTGCGTCACCGGAACCGCGCAGGCGGGAGAGGCGCTGAGCGACGGCACGACGCATTTCATCGGTCAGAAGAACAGCCGACATTCCGACTTGGGTTTGGAATTTTGAAAAAACATTCAAACTCCGTGACCACCGATTCAAAACAGGTTCATAGGTCGCATCGTCCGTGGGTCCGGGGGGAGTGCTGCCACTCTGCCCCGAGGTCACACATGCCGTCGTCAAAAAAAGACCGGCGCTCAGACACGCGAGCGTCAAAAAACGCGACAGTCCTGGCCGGCAGCCCATTTCACGCGCAGGTGACACGGTTCCGCCCCCCCTGCTTCGATTGATACATGCGTGCATCTGAAAGGCGGATGAGATCGTGCACGGTTGCCGTGCTTTCCAATGGACTCGCATCCGCAGGGAAAACCTCACGCGCCGAAGCGACACCCAAACTCACTGTGACAGGAATGGTATGCCCCTCATAATCGATGGTGCTCAGCTCCACAGTCCGACGGATGCGTTCTGCAAGCGCCACGGAATCAGCGTGATTGGAGGAGGACAAAACGCAAAATTCTTCTCCGCCCCAGCGTGCAAAGGTGTCGTTGGCACCGATGAGGGGCTTGATTGCCGCACAGACTTCCTTGAGGACAATGTCGCCGGCATCATGGCCGAGCGTGTCATTGACGGTTTTGAATTTGTCGAGGTCGATCATGATGAGGCAAAGCTCGAGTGTGCCCGCTTTGGCCAAGCGGAATTCCTCTTCGAGTCGCTCCATCGCATATTCACGACGGAACACATCGAGCATGCGATCCTGAACAGCCATGCGGTAGATCCGGTCGACCAAAAGCTGGTCGGCCGTACCGTGTGTAAAGTAACGCAAGCGGACATTCCCCACGCGCAGCATGTCGCCGTGCACAAGTTCAGCACTTTGCATCACCCGAATGTCGTTGATGAAGGTGTGATTGAGACTCCCCAAATCGGTCACGATAGCAGCAGTCCCGTTGAAATCGATGCGGCAGTGTTCACGTGAAACGCTCGGATCGTCAATCCACACCTGAACCTTATCTGCGCGGCGTCCTACAAGGGCTCCGGCACTGGCCAAGTTGAACTTCTTTCCTGCCGCACCACCATCGTATTGAACCAAAACCGGCGAATTGTTCCGCGACTGGCCACCCGTGAGTGACTGCGTGGACGATGCAACTACGGTTTTGTCGTCATTTGGCCTGTCTTCTGACATGTTACCCGTTTCCATTCAATTTGAACTCAAAAAGAGTCTAACAGGGACGACACAAAAAAAGGAACGGCTTGGCCTCAGAGGCCGCTCACCATCTTGACGCCGATGACGTTGGGTAATTTTCTCATCCCGGCAATCTGTTCCGCCTCGAGGGTGCCGTCGATCCGGATGAGCGACATCGCCATGCCGCCCCGACGGTTCCGTGAGAGTTCAAATTGGGCAATGTTGATGTTGTTGCGGGCCAAATACGAACCCACGTCACCGATCACACCGGGGCGGTCGTGGTTTTGGAGAACCAGCATTTCTCCTTCGGGCTCAATCTCGAAAAGGAAATCGTTGATGGAGCACAGACGCGGGAGCTCGTTGCTGAAAAGAACAGCGCCGACAGACGTCTGTTCATGAGCAGCCGCACCTTCCACACGAAGCTCCAATCCATTGCGGCGCACCGTGGTGGCATCGGCCGAAGCAAATTCAATATTCAATTGCAGACCGCGTCGCCCCAACAGACGCTCCGCGTTCACGTAACTCACGTATTCATCGCTGCTCGGTGAAACGAATCCTTTGATGGCCGAGAGGCGCAAAAGCTGAAGTTCTTCATTTTTGAGATCGGCGGCTACAAGAAGACGCAACTCGCGCGGATTGAAATCACAGATTTGGGCAGCCACGCGTCCCAACTTTTCCGCGAGAACTGCAAAGCGGCGTGACGTTTCTGTGCCGAGAACCGAAACGTGCGGCAGGTTCACCGGCGTATCGACAATTTCACCCCGCAAGGCTTTGAGGGTTTGAACGGCAACAGTGTGACCGATGCGGTACTGTGCCTCGTGCGTGCTGGCTCCGATGTGCGGTGTGACGACGACATTTTTGTGTGACACGAGTTCCGCGAGAGGTTTGGGTTCGTTGTCAAAGGTGTCGATACCGGCACCAGAAATATAGCCCTCGTTGAGCAGCTTCAGAAGTGCCTTTTCGTTGATGATACCGCCTCGGGCTGCGTTCAGGACGACCGCTCCCTTTTTCAACTTGCGCAGTTCAATTTCGCCGATCATGCCCTTGGTTTCTTTGTTCAAAGGCGTGTGGACCGTGAGAACATCACATTCAGCAAGCAACTCTTCCAACGTCGCGCGCCGCTCGGCGCCATGCTTGCGAAAAACGTCTTCTGAAATGTAGGGGTCGTAGGCCAAAACCTTCATATCGAAGGAGCGGCAGAACTTCGCCACCCGATGTCCGACATTGCCCAAACCGACAATGCCGATGGTTTTTTCCAAAAGCTCAGTTCCCGTGAATTCGTGACGGTTCCATCCACCTGCCGACGTGCTGGCATGCGCCCGCGGGATGTTGCGGATGACGGAAAGCAGCAACCCCAGAGTCAGTTCGGCTGCCGAGTTGGTGTTCTTCCCCGGTGTATTGAGGACCAGAACTCCGGCTTCCGTTGCCGCATCAACATCAATATTCCCATAGCCCACGGCGGCACGAGCCACGACACTCAACTGGCGTCCTGCTTGCAGCACCTCGCGATCGACGTCCGTCTCAGAGCGCGACACCAGAACATGTGCGTCCGCCACTTCACGCAAGAGCACTTCACGAGTGCAGTCGGGAAGGTAGACAATTTCGATGGGCAGAGCAGGCGCCAATTCGTGCGGCGGCTTTTTGAAGAGTTCGAGAGCCACATCATGCAGCTTGCCGGTGATAAGAACTTTGATCCGTTGAGGTGCATCAGCACCGCTTGTTTGACGCAGCATTCAGAACTTCCCTTCCTTCATTCTCAGACCAACAGCGATGCGAAATCTCCGCCTTCCATCCAGACGGGAAGCACATGCTCCGGTTTGCCCTGAGCGACCAGCCGACCTTGGTGCATGACCAAAACAACATCGCAATCTTGTACCGTTTCCAGTCTGTGGGCAATCACAAGCAGGGTTCTGCCCTGAAAGACATGCTTCACCGCGTGCTGAATTGCTGCATCCGTCTCCAAATCGACGCTCGCCGTGGGTTCATCCATCAAGACCACGGGAGCATCCATGAGCAACGCCCGAGCAAAACAGAGGAGCTGGCGCTGGCCCAACGAAACGTTGCCACCCCTTTCAACGAGTTTGAAATCGAGTCCGCCCTCCCACTGCGTTCGCACGACACCTGCCAATTGGACCGCCTCAAGCGCACGCCAGAGCTCTGCATCGGAATGTTTGTCCAGCCGATCCAGATTGTGACGGAGCGTGCCCGAGAACAAATGCGGCTCTTGGGGCACAATGGTGAACAAAGCACGTGCCTGCGTGAGGTGGTGTTGCCGGAGATCAACACCACCGACTTTCACCTGACCCGACTCAATTTCGAGCATCTGGTAGAGAGCCTGAAACAGAGTCGATTTTCCGGCTCCTGTTCTGCCGATGATCCCCACACGTGCGCCTGCCGGAATTGTCAGACTCACATCAGTCAAGACAACGGGCAAACCGGAGCGGTAGCGTGCACTGACCCCTTCAAAGGCGACAGAAACACCCCGCATCGGAGTTCTTTCTAAGGCAGGAAGTTCCAACTGAGGGGATACAGAACGCTCAGCCGCTTTGAGTTCTTCGCGCTCACGCGGAAGATTCCGGTATTCAAGAATGCGCTCGAGAGAGACCATGGTGGAGTCGATCATGGAAAAGCTGCGGGTGAGCCATTGCATTGTCCCGTCCAGCCCGATCGACAAGCTCATCAGGAAGCCGGCAACGCCCGTCCCCAGTTTCCCTGTGGCGAGAGCAACGACCACAAAGAGAGTGACAATCAAACCGAAAAGTTCGGACGTCATTTTCAGCCGCACATTCAACCATCGTGTCATCCGATTTTGAGTCATGAAGGCATACGCGTAGCGGTTCTGCAAGGCGTGAAGTCGCCTTTGAAACTCCTCCGCACGGCCATAAGCACGGATCGTTTGGTAACCCGCAACACTTTCTGTGAACACTGACCACACGGGCGTTTCGAGAATTTTTGACAAACGTTGCACTTCACGGCTGGCCGGACGAAAGACCGATTGAATGCGGAAATAAACAAGAGCACAAGGCATGCAAGACACACACACCAACGGGGCCTGCAACGCCACCAAAAAGAAGATCCACGCGATTTCGGCAATGCACCCGAAGATGTCGTTCACGTAGTTGGGAATTTCTACAAGCAGATTGGAATAATCGCCGCTGAACCTGCGCACAATGCGACCTGTCGGATTTTCGTCGTAAAAGGTGACCGGCACACGCGAAAGGTTATCAACCACTTCATCGTGCAGCGAACTGCCGCCGCGGGCGAGAAAACCCGTAGCCAATGTCCATGTGAACGCGCGAAAAAAGACGGCGAAAAAAACAAAAAAGAAGAGAGTGAACAGACCTCGCTGCGGAGAAACGTCTGAAAAGAATTGGCGCAGCGGACGCTCGAACCAGAGGCCATCGACACACGCTCGGGCTTGACACTCCTCGACCCACAACGAAACCAGCCAGCGGAACCCGTTGGCGAAGAAATTTTCAGCGACAATGAGAACCAAAAGAACAGGGCCCATCCACACAATCGACTTCATGGACCTCAGGTAACGGGAGTAGAACCCTAAACCCAATCCGCCCACGGCCTTTTTTTCCTGAGCTGCAAACGCACTCATTCTTGCCCCCTGCCCGACCGCTCCGCCCCGTTCCGCTCCGCAGGACGCAAAGATTCGAGTATCGCACTCAGACGCGTGCCCGCTTGCGACAAAGTCTTCCAATCTCCCTGTTCGATGACAGTTCCCTGATCAAGAACTACGATTTTCTGAGCCACCGACAGATGCGCCAATCTGTGTGTAGCCCAAACCAATGTGTGCCCCTGCGCCCACACCCCTTCCCAAAGAGCAGACACCAATGCGCGTTCCGTTTCCGTGTCGACTGCACTTAAGGGATCATCCAAAAACACCAGAGGGCGCTGGGCGAAAACGGCGCGCGCCAAACTGAGACGCTGCTTTTGCCCTCCCGAAAGATTCACCCCACGCTCACCCAGTTCCGTGGAGAGTCCGTCCGGAAAGGTGGCCGGATCGACATTCAACTGTGCGAGTTCCAGCGCTCGGACCACTTCAGCATCCGAGGGGGCGTGAGAATCAGTCGTTTCCAGATAACGCAGAGGCACATTTTCCAGCACGGTGGCTGCCGCTACGAAGGCCTCTTGCGGAACAAAGGTCTGAATCTTTCTCAGCAGTGCCAGACCCGCAAGCGTGTGGACGTGCCACGACACCCGTTCTTTTCGTCCTTCGGGAAAAATGAAATCAGCTTCAATTTTGATGCTGCCCCGTGAAGGCGTCACCTCGCCCATGAGTGTCTGCAAAAATGTCGACTTCCCGCAGCCCACCGGCCCTACGACGGCGGTCAAACAACCCGCAGGAATGGACAACGTGATGTCCTTCAGAGCGGGAAGCGAAGCGCCCGACCATTCGACCCACACGCCGTCGCATTCAAAGGATATGTTCTCAAAGGAACATGCCGTTCTGAGCTTCGCTTGCCAGTCTTCGGGCAAAGGAAACTGTCGCGCGGCACACTCTTCGGCCTGAAGAACTTCCCGAAACACGCCCTGCAGACGATGGGCTCCGACACGAGCCTCAGAGAATATTTTGACAAACCACGGGAGAGGGTTCAGCTGCTGACCCAAGATGGATGAAAGCCAAATGGCGGCAAAAACCTGACTCGCCGATTTTTCAATATGGAACCACAAGAAGCCGGCGAAAACTCCAATGGCGACCAGCATCCACCACGAGGTCGCAATCCCGAATGACGCACTGTAATGTGCTTTGAGTTTCAAATCCTGCCGCAGTTCGCTGCGCGCCGCGCGTCCAATATCCGCTACGAAATGCTGGGACCAGCCGAAATAGCGCGAGAGCCGTGCGGCCTGCACCCATTCTGTCACCAGAGAGAGTCTGTGATCGCTGCGGCGCATCAATTCTTTGTGCAGTATTTGGCCCAGCCAAGAGAAAAACAGCGACACCGGAATTTGCAGGAGAAGAATGACAAGCGCAACGAGAGCGGCCGGCCCCACCATCGTCCACATGATGCCCACGATAGCGGCCACACTGACAAAAAGAACAGGAAAATCGACTGCAGCATGTGCATAGAACTCTGCAATATGGCGCGCATCCGTTTGTGCCAGATTGACCAAATCAGCTGTCGAATAGCGGGCCCGACCTTCGCGCGACAGCTGAAAGACGCACGCATTCAACCAACGCGTGAGATTCGTTTGCACCCGAAACACCACCAATGTCTCACGTTCAATTTTCTGTGCATGCAAACTGGCAGCCAAAATATTCAAGAAAAAAACAAGCGCTGCGAGAGCAAAACTCTGAAAGACCAGCACATTGATATTCGCGTCCGCCGGCCTGTTCTCGAACAAGTGAAGAATACGTACTGCCAACAGTGCTGCCGCTATGGAGCAGACAACGTCGACAACGTGAACAGAAAACATTTTCAACAAAGACAGTCGCTCGCATCGGGCAATGAAAGTCATCAACGAGCGGCGGAGCCTCGGCAAGGCGGTTTCAAATTCGGAGAAATAATGATGCCTGTCCGTGAAGACCCTCTCGACCCAAATGAGGCGATGCAAGTGCGACTCGTCGCCCGATTCCGTTTTGAGGGTTTTCAAAATTGGGTTAACATCGGAGAACATGAGTCTCTGCCAGAGTCCTTTCCGAGTTCCCAGCGTTGCCGGAATATGAAGGATGCTCCTGATGAAGTTCACAACTCTGCACTCCTTTGCCAATCATCTGTCGGCGGTCATGTTACCCCTGTTTGCTCAAGCGTCCAGCCCAACTCGGACACTTCTGGACAATAGCTGGATCGTTTGGCAACTCGCATGGTTGTATCCCGACGATTTGGTCATTTCTGAGGATTTGCGCAGCACAATCGGCCAATTTCTCTCCCAAGGAAACCCTGCGTTCGGTTTGAACGAGGAAGTCCGGCGCCAATGGATGGCGCACTTGGGCGTGCCTGCGGAGAGACGCATCCTGCAACGCAGCTGGGGGACACCGCAGCTCCTGTTGAAAAAGATTCTCTCGGAGGTCCTGCCACAAGAGACGAGTCATGAAGAGAAGGTCATCCAATATCTGTTGTCCATGACGGGTCTTCCCGAACGTCGAACGGCGACACTGAGAAGCTGGCTTGAAAACTCTTCCTCCTCACTTCGCGGCGCTGCGCAGGGGGCAGAGCCACCGACGTCCGAATTTGCTTGGCTCAATGCCGCAGAGGTTGAAAATGAATTGAACGCCACGACCAGAGGACGGCAGGTGCTGGAAACGGGCGCGCTTCAAATTTTAACTCTGCCGGCAGCGCTGCCTCGACCCGCCTCATTCATGCTGCCGGACAAAAGCCTTTGGTTGCTTTGGCCGGACAGCAACGAGAGAACCTCCATCCACCCCATCATGCAAAAAGCTCTACTGTCTCACGAAGCGGCACACCTCCAAAGAAACAGAGCGCAGACAATAAAAACAATTCATTCAGACTCAGACACCATCTGGGAAAGTGAAAAAGACGCTCTCGTTCAGGAATGGTTCTCGCTCTTGAGTCTTTTTCAATCGGAGAACATCGAAAATCGGCAGGAGCTTTGGCAAAAGTGGCTCAATGACAACGGCCTCCTTCAAAAAATGAGCTTTCAAGAAGACTGGCACGCATACCATGCACCTCAGGCCAGCATTGTTCACTTGCGGCCTCATTCAGGTTGGATTTCCCTTCCTTTTTCGAGTGCCGTTTATGCCTGTCTGAGTGAAGACCTCTTCCAGACCGGCAAGAGTTCAGGATTGAATCCGGAGCTTTAAGCTGAGATAAGCAACTGCAATTAAATAAGTTTTAATTTTCGATTTTGTTCCCCTCATTTTTTTCCGAAAAATCTAATGAGGGGGTTTAGCTATGTTTGGAGAAAAAAAGAGCCTTCAGACAAAACTTTTACTGGCAATGTGTTGCGGAGCACTGACGGTCGCTTGCGGCGGGAAGGGCATCCACTTTCGCGGCGGCTCAAAAAATTCTCCCATCCCAGCGCGCACTCCCATGGCCCCCGTTTTGGTGGCTGGTTCCTATTTGACTGCCCTGCTTGTGGACGAAAACCACATCGCCGTCAGAGACGTGAAAGTCAGATTCTCTGCCAATGCAGAGTCTGTGAGTCCGGATGAGTTTGGAAAAATAAAGATAGGTTTCTCAGATTTGCCCCCGACAGAAGTCGACATCGGCTTAGAGTACTCGGATGGAACGACGCTTTCATCGCGGCTCGCAGTGCCCGAGGAGGTAAGAACATCGGTCTCTGCGAGTGCTGAGAATATAAAAAACCTGTTGCTGAGCGTGACTGAGCGCAGGAGTATCGTTGCGTCTGCAGTGGCATCTACGGCACCCATTGTGAAATCTTTGACCGCAGGCAGCATTCTTGCCGATGGCGATATCTCGTTGGCCGAGCAGAATTCTACCGATGCCGCAGCGCGTCAAGCCCCGCTGCACACGGCCGATGTTGCCGACAGCGTGAGCAACTCCTTCGCTCTTCTCCGCAGTGAACAGGCGTGCGATACCTCTGTGAACTTTTCCTTCACGCAAATGCCCAACACGAACGATGTTGTTGTGTTCGTTCAAGCGCAAGGATTTTCGACCCAACCTTTGCTGCGTGTTTGTATGAAATTTTCATCCGCAGCAGCGACTGACACCATTGCCCAATCGCAACCGTTCTCCCTCCAATGGGACCCTGCTGCTCAAGTCTCGTTTATGAATGACAGCGATGGACAGTACGCCCGCTTCTTTTGGAAAGACACAAGCAACATTGCGGCTGAGAATGTGGTTCTTGCTTATAGTCAGAGCCCCAGTCAGATTTCCTCATGGTTGGGTGACACCACTCCAATCACTGGGTTGACTTTCGTCGAAGATTTTTCTGCTTGCAGTGATGCGAGTTACAGATCAAGCGACTCTGGCGACTTTCAAAACACAGCGGGCAAATGCGGGTTCGATTTGTCTAGCGGCGGTGTGGCACCTTGGGGAAAACGCCATTTCAGATTTTTCATCAAAAAAGCATCGGGCAGCTTTCTCTCAAAAGTTTTTACCGTTGGGTATGTCCCGCAGGGAATGGTACTTGTTGCCAAGGAATCTTGGCCCGCCGAATACACGGCATCGAGTGATGCGAGTCATTACGATGGCCACTCTATTGGAGGAGGACAATTTGGTCCTTTTGATTTTGCCATCGACAAGTATGAAGCCACGGATGTCACTGCGGGCAATAAAGCACTCGCCTCGTACACATTCAACGCGAACAGCCCTGACAGTGTTAAATTGGTGAGCCAAGCCAACAGCGCAGTCCCCGCCGCGAATAGCTACTCGTGGTACGCATTCAAACAGGGTTGCGAGAATCGAACAAAAGACTCAGTTTTCGCGACGGGATTTGTCGACGCCTCCCAAGTGAGAAGAAGTTTTCACCTTGCCACCGATCTGGAGTGGTTTGTTTCGAGTGCCGGCACACCCGACATCGCGGGGAGCTCTTATTGCAACAGTGATGGTGCTCTTTCCGCCGCTCTGAACCCCGGTGACGCGAAGTCGGCCTTGTGTCTGTCTGACGCAGGAGCGCGCGATCTCATCGGAAACCTGCTCGAATGGACCGATGGGCGTTGGTCTTGGGACAGTGTGACATCATCCATCACGCGGGAGATTTTCAATGGCTCTCCAGCGGCATTGTCCACGTCGATTGCCGGTCCCAACGGGGGAGCAAAATTAAAATCGCAAGAAAAATATGTAGCCGGATGGAACGCCCTGCTGGCTTTCCCCACCTCGCTCTCAACGGCGCCTCAGAGTGATTTTTATTCCGACCAATTCTCGTTTTTTACGCCCAACACAACGTCCTCCGATCGCATCGGCTCGCTCCGTGGGGGTTACTTCAAGAACAATGTCGCGAACGGATCGGGACGACACACGCTGCGGTTGGACTACAAAGCTGAGTTTTATGGTCAGTCGATGGATTTTGTGGGTGGACGTTGTGCGCTCGTTGCGCCCGTAGCGCCCTGAACGAAGAGTGCAGATGAAGTGGTGCAGCCGCAGGGACTCGAACCCCGGACCCCTGCCGTGTGAAGGCAGTGCTCTAACCAACTGAGCTACGGCTGCAAAAGCGTCAGCGTTGTTTATTTTCCCCGTCCCGTTTTGTCAACCCGACCCGCGGCTCCGCCGCAGCGATCACTTTGTCCAAGGATTTTAGGAGTTCCACGCCCTCAAACAGCTGCTCCTGAAAAACAACGGCAGGGGTTTGCATCAGGCCGGCTGCACGGGCCATGCCTTGCGCCCGTGCCAAGAGTTCAGCGAGTCCTTCACCCGACCGGTAACACGCCTTGAAATCGCCTGCCTGCATTTCCGTTTGCCGAGCCAGATCGTACACCGAGACCTTCTCGAGAAGCTCTCCTTTCGTGAGAGCGGCCATGTGAAATGCGGAAAAGGCGCCAAGCTCCTGAGCACACAGTGAAGCGCGTGCGAGCGCCATACCTGATTCCGGCTTTGTGTACGGAAACGGGACGTAAACCGGCTTCAGCGACGCGCGGTGACGTTCCAGCTGCTGTGCGAGCTCAACGTAGAACGGGACACACCCTTCACACAGATAATCGACAAACACGACCATATTGACCGGACCTTTGCCCTCGCGCGGCAAGCCATCCACATTCCAAGAGTTCGCTTCCAATGTCCCCTTCGGACGCGGCAACGACACCGACCATTCGCCTTGAGCGCGCAGGGTGTTGCTCCACTTTTCGAGAGCTTCACGGCGTCGGACTTGATTCAAATAACCGATGAGTTGTTTGCGGACGGGCGGAAATCCTTCGCGCGGTGCGGATGGATCGCTTGCTTCATAAAGCAAGCGTGCATCATCGGAGCCGGCTTCCTCAACTTGAAAAAGCTTTTCTTCAGCTTCTGTCAGCGTGACCTGCTGAGTGGCACTCAATGTGGCTGTGGACTTCTCGAGCACATGCAGTCGTGCGATTTTGTCGACCTCTTTGAAAAACTGGAGATCGGCATCGCGCCTCACTTGCAGGCGCTGCGCATGAGCGCGCTCGAATTGATTTTTCAGCTCGGGGGACAGTTGTGCGGACGTGACGGGTTGGCCGCGGAATTGGAAAAGCGACTGCGATGGTGCAACGTCCAGAGGATCGACCGGCGAAGACGAGAGAACGGCGTTGTTGCGGCTGTTCCAAACCTGAGTTGAGAACAAAAGCAACAGCGTCCCGCAAGCACCACCCAGAGAACCCCACAGCACAGACTTGCGATACACTTTCATCCTTGAAGCTCCTCTTGCCAGCTCAAGTTATCCATGTGAGCCCGAGAAAAGGGTGCCGTCTCGCAGCCGAACTGTCAAACCAGACAACATGCTTTGGTTCAGGCTGGTCTGAACCCAGAAGACAGACATCATCTCTTGAGGGTGAATCCCTGACTTTTTCACTCGGTAATTACAAATAATTCAAAAATCCTTCAGGATCTCAAACGCATCGCCGATACAGGGACGCACGGAGGTTGTATGTCAGATTCTAATTTGAACGCCTTGAGTCATTCAATTGCTCTGTCCATGCTCTTTCTGTCGGTAAGCGCTTGTGGGTTACGTCAGGACAATTCAGGAAAATCGGGGACTCAGGGCGAGACAGACAGTGGCTTGGGTTTGCGAGGCAGCAGGCAAGTTGTCGTGGGGAATCCAGAAGCACTCAAGAAAGCGCTCAATGCAGCAAAAGCGGGCGACGTGATTGTCCTTCGCAACGGTGTTTACAATGATCTTTCGATCGTCCTTTCAGGCAACGGAGAGAGCGGGCGTCCTATTGCTCTTCAGGGTGAAAGTTTGGGTGGGGTTGTTCTCAAAGGCCGCTCCAACGTCGTGATGCGCGGAAAATTTCTCTCGGTCGCGGGGCTTGTCTTCAAAGAAGGCTTTGCACCGAATTCTGTTATTGCCTTGGGAGACGAAAAAGGGAAATGCAACTCTTGTGAAGTTTCAGCTGTCAGAATTGAAGATTACAATCCATCAGACAAAGGAACGAAATCTTATTGGGTCACCTTCGACGGGAAAAACTCAAAACTCATCAATTCGACCCTGAAGGGAAAATCGAATTGGGGACCTATGGTTGCAGTGATTCGTGACAACAATGACCTGAATCAGCATATCATCCAATCGAATGAATTCCTCGATCAACCCAAAGGCAACAAGAATGGATTCGAGGTGATTCGAATTGGCACGGGGACACATGCAAATTCGGATTCTGGGACTTTAGTGGAGAGAAATTTGTTTGAAAATTGTCTTGGCGAAACGGAGATCATTTCAAACAAATCCGGAAACAACATAATTCGTTTCAACACCCTGCGATCCAATGCCGGCGGGATCACTTTACGAAACGGTCACAACAATGTTGTTGAGGGAAATTATGTGCTCGGCAGTGGAGTCTCTGGTTCTTACGGAATTCGCATCACTGGGAAGAACAATCTCGTCTCGAAAAATCATATCGAAGGAACCGCGAGTTCGACTCATCACTCAATTTCCATCATTGCAGCGCATCAGATTGTCAATCAGAATGGCGATGACGCCGACTACAACTTGGCAACAGGAAATATTGTAAGCTTTAATGCCATCATCAACCCAAGGTCGGGTGGTGGATTGATTTTAGGGAATACCCAAGGAAGCAAGGGCCCGTTTGGCCCTCCCACTGGAAACACCATCGCATCTAACTTTGTCCGAGTTGAAAATCCCCAACCGGCCTTAACTATTGCTGCAGCGGACGTTGCGGCGAACAAAATGATCAACAACTTATACGACGGTTCAGAGTTGTCAGCGTTGTCGGGATGGACAAAGAAATCACTTTCTTTTGCTGTAAAAGACTCATTGACTGTACTCTCGGACTCGACACTCGTGCGTTTGAATCAGAGCGAATTTCCCATGGGTGGAAAATCGGTGATGAATGGCAAGTCTATTTACGAGCACCATCTCCCACTGGCACGGGGAGTGGCTGGCGCACAGCTTTCAATTTATCCGCCTCGGATTTTGGAGGCTTCTTCTCAAGGCAAAGCGAGCAGGAATCACCCGAAATAAACGGCGGCTGTGAATGAGTTCGGTTGGATGTTCCGTGATCGATCAGAACGTTTCATCTGCGTCCGACTAAAGCTTTTCCACCCGAGGTGACAATTCGTAGGACATCAAAGACAACGAGCCTGTCGCAATGAAATCACCGCCAAAGAGAAGTTCACTGAAACCAGCCGGCTTTCACCTTCCATTGACGCATGTTGAACCCTGTAAAAAATTTACAAACACGTTTTATGCCAAAGGAGTGCAGAGATAAAGCGAGTGCTTCCATCGTTTCTGGTTCTGAGTTTTACTGTTGAATGCGCTACGATGCGCGTCGTAACGACGCGTCCAAAAAAAAGGGGGTGTCATTGCTATTCAAGCGGGCCTTTTGGGTCAGGAAGAGGCCCGATCGAAGGCTGAGTCCACGATGAGAGCCAATTGTCGCGGTAAATACGAAATTACAGAAGAAGGCGAGGTTGTTATCGGCACAACAAGCCAGACTGAGGGTAAAGCCGAGCAAAATGACAAACACGGCGGAAGTTCATCCCAAATGTCATCCACGACACTCACTCAAAACAGAACCGAACACCGCATCACATACGCTTGCATTAAATAACCAACCCCATCCGTGCGTTCGGAATTTGCATTAAATTTTCCGTATTTTTTTTTTCGAGTGCCCGAGTGAGCTTAGACGTCAGGAAATCTTCGCTTCCGAACTCCTTTTAAGAGCTTCCACAGCACAATCTCTGATAGTCTTCGGCAGTATTTCAGTCCCCGCATGTTGATACTCATGCCATGGAAACGGGTGAAAATCATCCTTTGATGCAGTTGCCATTGCTGCTATATTTGAATGCCTCGGCAGTGGGAATGTTTTCACAATACCTGACGCTATTCTTATAAGTCTGGTAACATCTCTGCAACTGTTTCCATGGAAGTGTACATGCCCCTGAGCCGGTTTGCGGACTGTCCGAGCCACCTGGCAAACCGCCGGCAGTCACTGGTGCAAAGGGTCCTCCAGACTTGGTGACCACGCCTTGATAACGTGAGCCAGCCGGACATGTGGGGCTGAAAGTCGGTTCTTTGATGTCGCACCTTGTTCCGCCACAATTCGTAGCCTGTCCGAACGCTTCTCCGTCCTTGCATCCCCCAAGAATAGTGCCGGGTGCCGCTGATGCCGCCGCCTGTGAAACGCCAACAGCATTGCTCAACTCTTTGACCCGCTGCTCGAGAGCAGCTTTTTCGGCAGCACTCGGAGTGTGAGCGGCGGGCTCGTTTTCTTTTGAATTGTCGCCCGCACCGACCTGCGATTTTGAGGTTTCAGACTTTCCGGCCGCTGTGATTTTGCCTGCCGTAGCGCTCGCTCCGGTTGTGACTGGTGTCGCGCTTTCGGATGTCAGTCCGCAGCCAACAAAAACGAAAAGAGGAAGCACGAGACCTCCAATGGATTGAACCATGAATGAAACCTCCCCAAGTCGAAAGAACGAGACTGCCATCGGTATCTTTGATGAAATATTGAACGTCGTTAAAACGGGTGAACGAACGCAAGGTCAGGCGAAGCGGCACAGGTTTGATTCGATACAAGAGAATGAAGAGCATTCTTTTTGTTGCTGGCTGCTGCTCTTCATTGTGCCACTATTTCAACCCGCGTCCGTTGCATCACAGGCAACGGATGCGGGTGACGTTCATTCTTTGATGCAGAAGCCGTCGTTGACGTATTTGAATGCCTCGGCAGTGGGAATATCTGTACAAGTGATGCTCGTCCCAGTCTTCGGTGCATTATAGCCGCACCTCTGCAGTTGTTTCCATGGGTATGTGCATGAAGTGGCGGCCGTTTGCGGACTGTCCGCACCTCCCTGACGATCGGAATATCCGGCAGCTATGGCAGGCATCATGGGAAGAAAGGGTCCCGACTTGACGACTGCGCCCTGATAACGTGAACCTGAAGGGCATGTGGGGGTGTTAAAGGTAGGTGCAGCTGCAGTGCCGAGGTCGCACTTCGATCCGCCACAATTCGACGCCTGCCCAAACGCTTCTCCGTTTCTGCAGCCCCCAAGAATGGTGCCCGGTGCAGGGGAAGCTGCTTTCGCATTAGTAGCCGCGGCCTCCTCCTGTGCAACAGCACCCAGAGTGGGAGCGCTGGGATCGGTTGCTTTTGAACTGTCGCCCGTGCCGACTTGCGATTTTGTGGTTTCAGACTTTCCGGCCGCTGTAATTTTGCTTGCCGAAGCGCTCGCTCCGCTTGAGACGGGTTTGGCGCTTTCGGCCGTCAGTCCGCAGCCAACAAAAAAGAAAAGCGGAAGCACGAGAATACTAAGCGATCGAGCCATAAATAGAGCCTCCCGAAGTCGAAATTAACATTGAATATCGGCATTTTTTATTAGAAACTTAGCTTTATTGATTTTTATTAATAAAAGCGGATATATCCATTGTAAAAATATTCACTCCGCCGAGTAGCACCACGATATCTGTTACCGAACCCGGAACCGGGATTTTGCAAAATAC
>JBEGJP010000165.1:0-15260 GCA_041184525.1 Pseudomonadota bacterium
GAATCGTCGGATCAGCGCACGTAGCTCGAGCCGCCGATCCGCAAATACGTTTTTTGACTCCCGCCAACAGAAATTCCAATGTTACCGCCAATGTTTAGAACAGGAGAATACCTTCCTGTGCTTAAATCGTAGCCCATACCAATCGTTCCCGGCCGGCCGCGTCTTCTCTCTTCAGAGTCGTCTTCTTGATGGTCTGTTGCTCTATTTCTCTCGGCTTCCTCAGTTCTCTCATTGGCTGCCATCGCTGCTGCTTCCTTAGCCCTCTCAGCAGCCTCTGCTTTTTCACGCTTTGCATTCGATTGAGCTTCGAGACTTTCGATAATTTTCTCGTAAATGCGATATGCCGGTTCAGTTTTATTGACTTTTTTGAATTCAATAATGGCCTCATTGAGACTTATGCGCGAGTATACGCTTTTGCCGCGAACGACGTTGTCGCTTTGCTCCACGAGAGGCAACAGAAATCCGGGATCAAAATAAAGAATTGTCTGAACTTCGGTGTCTGAGATCGAAGAGAACGGATACCATGCAAATTTCTTGATTGAGGTGTGCGGGTAAGGTTCTTTCCATAGATTCATCTGATTGTAGTTCCATCGCGACATATTCTCCGTAATTTTAGCTTTATCCACAGCGCTGTGAATGACCGTTATTGGAAAATTGCGTGGCAGGCGAATCTCGAGATCTTCCAGATGTGCTGACATCTGTGCTTTCTTTCCAGCAGCAACAAGATAATCCGGTATCATTCCAATTTTAACGTTAAACCCAGAAACTTCGTGCACTTTACCATCGTCGGGGTTCAGGTAATCAAAAATATAGCGTCCCGATGAAACGTGGTACTTTGCCGCCTTAACCTCGCCGACTTTTTTTTGGTTTATAGATAGTTCGTTCTTCGAGCAATTTTCTTTGCCGTTGAGATTCTGGTTTTCAGCAATCAATGAATATCCCCTTTGGGAGAATTTCATGTCGCTGTTGAACTGTGATTTGTATGTTGCATGAATCGCATCCATAATCGTCTTGAAAGTGTTCTCTGGGAGAGTTTTCATTTTCATTTTTTCGATATTCGTGGGCGAGAAACTCTCATCAAAAACAGATCTGGCAGCCGCTCCGAGGTTGCCGGCATACTTCGAGCCAGCGGCAGTGTTGTAAACAACCGCAGCAGAGTGCGGATGATTCACAAGCCTCGCCTGAAGATCTTTGAAGCGAATGACATCGCCGGTCATCGGAACTGCCTCTTTCATCAGTTCAGCATCTGATACATTCGCTTTGTTTGCATCGAAAGCAGCGATGAACCAACATTGAGTCAATTCGTTCTGTGCGTTCACACTCGACTGAACCCAGAGAAAAGCCTTCTTATCGCCTATGAAGGGCAAGCGCTTGAGCCACGGAAACATCCCGGGAATGTTTCCCACAAGAGCCTGTTCGTGAGACACGTTTTTAGGCTTGCACCCGACCATGGAACATAACGCTATCAAACTGAGAATTTTAGTTTTCAATTTGCTTTCCTTTCTCATCTTCTGCCCGTCAATTGAGGATCGTTCATGTTCGTTTATTGAAAACAGTTTCCCCGCACATTGCGATCGAATGAAAGTGAATCGCTTTATGGCTTCATCCCATTCATCGTTGAATCGCATTTGGACGATTGAGCCGTTCCCTCGCTCGACGGGTTATCGGAAATGAGACGATGGGCGTTAAGCGTTTTTGCATCTGTTCGTTCAAACAGCTTCTACGATACCGATTTCGTTGGCCTCTTTCACCAACAATTGTAATTTCGGGAGTTAAACTCGTTCGATGTCCAATCCGACACGACAAAAGCTTGCGTGAGTTCTGCGTCGCCGGAATAAACGAGAGGATTGATGCACTGCCCTCGTCAGGGGCGGGGGATCTACCTAGAACGGGATCAAATTCAAAAAATCCGGTGGAGCAGAAGGGCAGCTGTCCAGAAAAAAAAACGTGCGCTGGTGACAGTTCATGCGGGTGCTCAAAAAATGAACCGGAACGCCTGTGAGAGTTTCTCAGCAGTTGAGTGATCGCCTTGGCTTCAGATTTTTTGGCAATTCAAGCTGCAGTTGAAGAATGTCTTTTTGAAAGGACAGAACATCGCATCTCGAGCTGATTCTTTTGAGACATTCACGTGAACAGTGTCTAAGTCATTTCTGAATTGAGCGTCTAAATAAAAGCTCACATCGGAACAAAATCTCCTGCCAGCAGAAGTCGAACCAATGGCATTGTTTTCATAAAGAGGAGCCCAATGGACTGCCTGACTTGAACTCTGGTCCAAGAACGCGACGACGGTATAGCTCGGATAGGGCTGATGCTGATTTTCGTATGTGATGACGCAAGTTGATTCTTGGTCTCTGCAAATGTAAGCGTTGCCCAATGATTGCACCCGCTGAAAAATTTTAGACGAAAGTCTTCTGTTTCATTTTTCCTCTGTGGGTGACTTTGCTTTCTGCTGCAGGATCGTTCTGCATCGAGAGTGTGGCCTTCTCGCATTGGTCCACCAAGTCTTGCCCCATCCAACGTGTGAGAGCGAATCCCATGCCTGCGGAAGCCATTTGGCCGACCACGGGGACCCACTTGGCGAGTTCTTTGCCTGTCATGCGCGTGGCCTGCCGTTTGATCATGGAGATGATAAATTCTCGCGTTCCATAAGCGATCAATCGATTGACCAGCGTCAGTTGTGAGGCGCTCAAGGGAGTTCTTTTGAGTTGCTTGTGCATGTGCTCTTCATCCAGTTTGTAGCAACGCAGAATCCATTGGTTCATTTTCACAAGAATGGCAACATCGGTCACAACGTCAGCAGCAGGAATAGGATTGAAGCCATTGAGTGCAGACAGTCCGGCAAAAAGCAGGACGTGCCTTTCGGCCACTTCACGTTTGCGCGACAACTGCTCTTGAGTGTAGGCCTGAGCTGCAAAGATGAATTTATCACGGCGTGCGTCGTCGAAGTCCTCCATGAGAGAATCACAGAAGGCGGCAAAATCGAATTTTTCCGGATGTCGGCTCGACACCAGCCAGCAGTGATTTGTGAGGCCGAATTTGCTTTCGAGATCCTGCCGGATGCGCGGTATGACCAGATCAGGTGACAAACCGTCGTGCAGAGAATTGTCGATATCCTGATCCACCATGGTGCGCACGATGTGAATTTTCTTTCCTGTGCGTTCCCTGAGTTCTTTGAAGAGATCGAGATCGCTTTCCAGAATTCTTTTGGAAACCACAAGAACAAAAGCGTCGTAGCGCGACACCTTGACTGTATCGAGATATTCCTCGAAGGGAAACCGCGATGTTCCGCCGCCGGGCAGGTCGACGAACACCAAACCGTTCACATTGAATTCCTGAGCGTGCAGTGTGGTTTCCACTGCACCGGACGCGGCAACCCGTTCACCCACGAGAGCGTTGATGAGGCTCGATTTGCCTGTGCCGGAACGGCCGAGGAGGGCAATACGTACCTCGGCATCATCCAGCTGCCGCAACTCGTTTTCGATTTTTTCGACCGAGTGCTGGCCCACCAAAAATTCTCTGACAAGTTTGAAGATATCCATATTCCTCGCTCCTCAGTCGGTCATCCAAGGGGTGGGAAGAAAACTGATCAGCTGGACTTCGAAAAAGTTGTTTTCAAAAGAGCGAAAACCTTTGAACAGATGATTGCCCGCAATTTTCAATCGGAGGGGCACAGGAAATAGCTTTTCACGATAAAGTTCAATAGTGGAAAAATAGATCCAAAGGGACTGCTCGAATTGCTGTTTTTCGCTTGCATCCATCAGCGTGTTGTAATTTCCGGTCAAACGCCCTTGGATGCTGTCACGCTCGTGGCGTTTCCAACTGATTCGGTATTGGGGTTGAAGCCAACGGTGATTGTATGCCATGACCGCGGTGGTGCCCCAGTCGGCTCCGGGCCGCACCGTGGCATCGGTTTTCCTGTCTGCTGAGATGATCGTTTCATCCAGCTCGGGAAGTCGAATCTTCTGTTTGCCGGAGAGCGAAAACAGAGCATTGCTCTCGAGGCCGAAGGCCCAATCAGACCATGACAGGGTGGGGGTGAAGGCCAGCCCGAATCCCCATGCGCCACTTCCGACACTCACATCAGACAAAACATCCGGATGATCGACATGACCGGTAGGAACACTGGCAAAAGCCTCGCCTTGCATGGAAAGACGGACAGTGTCGGTGAGAGGAAGAGACTCGCCGATGTCAAAAGTGACTCCTGTGAGCAGATCACCGAGGTTGTGGTAGCGCCATGAATCGACTCCTGTGTATTGAGCAGCTTCGATACTGGCTTTGATGTCGCGGTCGGTCAGCAATGCTGCCTGTCCAAGGCCAGAGCGCAATTCGTCGTAGGCGAGAGTTCCCAATTCGTCGCGGATTTCACCGGCGTTGTTGCTCCCTCGGAGGTGGAATTGGGTTTTGACTTCGATGTCAATGAGAGGAGCTGCAATATAAAAGGTTGTTCTTTTGGGAAGGCCAATGGCCAGACCGAAATATTGAACCTGCAGTTTGGCTTGGCCACCGACATCGAGAGTTCCCAAATTCAATCTTTTGAGCAAACTTTGGGATTGGCCGCTCGGGTCGTACCGTTGCAGTTCTTCAGCGAGCGACTGCAATTTTGCTCCGCCTTCGCCACGGAGCAAATGCTCGCCGTCAAATCGGAGCTGTGCTTTGTTGCTCAGAGAGATGCGCTGACCACGGTCGTTCCAAGTCTTCTTTTGATCCACGTAGTTTCGTTGAGCACCGACAACCGCGATCACACCTTCGGGAACGACGCCTGCGTATTGCGCCCATGCCCTTCCGGATAAAAATGCGCTCAAGCAGAATGCCAAAAGGCACGGTGCGGTGTTCCACGATGTGATGCGGAGAAAAGTCATGGAAGGACGCTCCGCTCAAAGGCATCGATCTTGTTTTGTAGAGTCTCTGCTTGTTGCAAAAGGGCATCCTGAAGAGGGGAAGTGAGGCCGGAACTGAGAGCAGCACGCAGGGCGGTTTGCAGCCACACACTCTCCGCGAGACTGTTTGTTTCGGTCGTTTGTTTGGGTTCTTCGAGTCGTTGTGCCAAACCCGCAGCCAATTGCGCGATCCTGCTGCGCAGATAAGGGCTCGGCATAAACGTTCTTTCAGTTTCTATCAAAGCCGCGAGCACCTGCGCATGGACACGCAGAGAGAGTTCAGTGCGGGAATCTGTCGGGCTGAGAAGCGTCCACGGTGCGGATGTTCCGTAGCTTCCTTCAGAAGCACGCGGACGCACATAGTCGGCCAGAAACGTTTGGACAACGAGCTGTGCGCCGCGCAAAAAAGAAGGGCCGGCACTGGCAAGTTGCTTTGTTGTCTCCTGTGAGAGTTGAAGGTCGGAGATGTCTTTCAGCTCGGCACCCCAAGCCGTCAGTGCAGAAAGGAGAAGGCTGAGGGTGAGGGGGTCGGCCCTGCGACCCGATTGACTCGAGACTCCCGCGATCTGTTGTCCCACCAGCGAGTTCTGGATGCTCCGCGTGCTTTCATCGATGAATCGCTCACTGAGCAGTGCGTCGAGTGCAGGCAGGACAAGGAGTGAGAGCTGGTAGGAGTCTTCCGGCAGAATTCCATCAGTGCCGAAGTATTTCGTCAGCTCTCCGCGCTGTGCCGGCCGAAGACGGTGGAGCAAACGCGCTGCAATCCACCATTGGAAGGCCTGCTCCGCGAGCGGGATGGGATTGTTTCTCCAAGTCCATCGCTCGCCTCCGTTGCGCGCCAGAGCGAGAGAGTTGTTGCTCGGCAGTGCGAGATCGAGCTGGCCTGTCAGGAAGCGCACCTGATTGAATGTGGTGCGCGGATCAAATGCGCCGGCGGAGGTGATTTGCAGGTCGATGGGGAGAGTGAGGCCGCCCCAATTTTCGCCTTTGCCGTTTCCGGCAAGCCCGAAGAGATATTCACCTTCCGCAAGGAGACGCAGGAGTTCCTGCCAAAGGAGTCCTTTCTCGGCGACCGAGGTTCGGAGTGTCGACCATGGACCGCCCTGCGAGAGGACGAGGCCCCATCGGCTCCACACTTCCGTCATAAGAACCGTTCGCGCATCCGTTGAAGTCATGCATCCGGGGAGCGGTACGAATGCATCAAGGTGGAGTTTTGTAGCGTCGGAAGTTCCCTTCCATTCGGGTTCGGCTTTTTGAATTTTGCTGAGCAGACCCGAGTGGATTTCCTCTGCCACAGTTGTTTCATCTGCGAATATCCCGCCGACGATGTTGTCGAGCGGACGAGGGATGATCTCAAGCAATTTGAGTTTCGAATTGCTGAGAATTTCCGTCCGGATGGCAGGTGTGAGTGCTTGCGGCAGTGCGCCACGCGTGGCGTTGATCCGCTGCGTGAGAGCCGTCTGCAGTTGAGGCATACAGTCGCAGGCGGAAAGGGCATGGAAAAGATCGGTGAGTGAAGAATCTGGAATCTTTTTTCCCAGCGCGTCGCGTTCTGAAGTGGGCAGCCATCCGCTCATTCCCCATGAGTTGTCTTCGAGCGGCAGGCGCGTGGCAGGAGAAGGAGTCGAGACCTGATTTTGTTGTGCCTGCACTGCGGAAGACTTGCGATTGACGCAGCCGAGTGCGCAGGTGAACACACCTGCGAGAGCCGACATTTTTTTCCACCGTGCCAATCTCAACACCACACGCTGCTCCGCTCATCCCAATCCAAGGTTGCAGCACGCAACCCCACAACAGCGGGTGGAGTATCGGAGCCGTCGGTGGGTTTTTGAGAGGCAGAATTTGCCTGCAGGTCCGATGCCTAAGAGGAGGTCAGACGGAGTTCATTTTTCTCCGACAATTTCTCCGCATACAAAGGATTGCGGCAGAGCTTTTTGCAATGCGTGAACAGCGTTTTTGTCGACAATGAAGACATAGCCGAGGCCCATGTTCCAGACCGTAAATGCTTCGTCTTCGCTGACACCGCCCGCTTCAGCAATCAGCCGGATGACAGGTGGGCAGGGAATGCTGCGTCTGTCGACCTTGTGGGTCAGTCCCTCAGGGAGAACGCGCTGGATGTTGCGCAGGCCTCCTCCGGTGATGTGGGCCATGGCCTTCACAGGTGCCTGAGTGAGTGCCTTTTGGACATCGCGCGGGTAGAGCGCCGTAGGGTGTGTGAGTGCCTGCCCCAGAGTCTGGCCCTGCAGAATGTCGGGGCTGGAGCTCAGGCTGAGTTTCTTCTCAGCAACAATTTTCCGGACCAATGAGTACCCGTTGGCATGGAAGCCTGTGCTCGCGAGTCCGACGATGACATCACCGCGTTGTACGTTACGGCCATCCACTAAGGCCGTGCGGTGCACTTCACCGACCGCGAAGCCGGCAACGTCGAATTTGGGTGGCTGGTAGAACCCCGGCATCTCGGCCGTCTCACCGCCGAGCAAAACGCATCCGCTTTCGCGGCAGGCCGATTGAATGCCGTGGATCACACGGTGGGCTTGTTCGACGTCGAGTTTGCCGCAAGCGAAGTAATCGAGAAAAAACAGAGGGCGTGCGCCGCAGACAATGAGGTCGTTGACACTCATTGCGACGAGATCTTGCCCGAGATCCTCAAGACGGTTCATTTCGAGGCTGAGTTCGATTTTGGTGCCCACACCGTCGGTGCAGCCGACAAGAAAACGTTCCTCATCCAATGGGAAGAGCCCTGCGAAGCCGCCGATGGTCGGGTTCGAAGCACGAATGCGTTCGACAAGCTCTTCACCTGCAGCGATGTCCACTCCGGCGCGTGTGTATGCAGGTGCAAGAGGTTGACTGATCTTGGATTCACTCATGTCGGTTGCCTCCGTGTGAGGATGTCAATGGCCTCGAGAACGGCGCTGACCTCGAGGGGATGCGCACGATCGCGCAGGGTGTTGAAACTGTCAGTCGGAAACACGTTCAGGTGTCTGTAGGCGAGAATCGGACCGGCGTCGAGTTGGTGTGTGACTTCATGGACGCTGATCCCCCACAGCGGCGCGCGGGAACGCAATGCAAATTGCAGCCCCTGTGCTCCTTTGTACTGGGAGAGGGGCGCGGGATGTAAATTGAGGATCGTGGATTCCGGAAAAAGCTCTTTGAAACGATCCAAAAACAGCGGTGAAAGAACACGCATGTAGCCCAGCAGAGCAAGAAGGCGCACGGGCTTCAATTCCTTGATGCGGGCCAGCAACGCCGATTCATGTGAATCACGGTTGTTGAACTGAACGTGCGGGATGCAGAGTTCAGGCACTCCCAAAGCGCGTGCTTTGGAACGGACGGGAGCAGACTCCACATTGGTGATCATCGCCGTGACCTGTGAGCCCAGCACGCGCGTCACCGCTTCAAATGTTCTTCCTTCACCACTGCATAAGGTCACAATCATTTGAGGCTCTCAGAGTGATCCCAATCGGGGAAAGTCGATGTCGGTCCGGAAGTGCGGAGAGAGTGCCTCGGTGCCCGCAAAAGTGACGCGTGCCGCAGCCGAATAGGCTCCTTCCACAGCCTGCGCTTCCGTGAGGCCGCTGCAAAGCACTCCGGCCATCCGTCCCGCGCGGGTGGTGTTGCCGGAATCGACTCCTGAAGGAATCCATTCACAGGCTTCCGGCCATGTTTCGGGCAAACAGAGTGTCCGGACAGGAGGCTGCCCGTTGGGATACTCAGGCGCTGCAAGAACAACAAAGCAGCGTTTGAGTCCATCGTGCCGAACGGTGTGTGGCTGTGCTTCGTTCAGCCACGGATTGAGATCCCACGCATCGTTGGTCGAGGTGAGCCACATGGCAAGAACGAGATCACGCCCTAGCCCGGGCAAAATGACCTGTGTTTCGGGATCGCCCATGCGGCAGTTGAATTCAAGCACTTGAGCTTGGTTCTTTTCATCGAGCATCAAACCTGCGAACAGAAAACCGCGGTAGGGGGTTTGAGCCTGACTCAATGTTTTCAGCGTGCTTTGGAATATCGAGTGGATTTGTTTCTCGAGTGTGTCCGGCACCGGAACGGGGCAAACTGCACCCATGCCGCCCGTATTCGGGCCTGTTTGTTGGTTGTTCCGACGTTTGTAATCTTGTGCGAACGGCAGAAGGAGATAATGTTCTCCGTGGCAGAGTGCGATGGCAGAAATTTCTTTTCCGGGGAGGAGCTTTTCGATCAGGAATTGAGCTTCTCCGCGTTCTTTGGTTTCCGATCGGACAGGCAATGTGTTCAACTCGCTCATCCATTGCGGCAGATTTTCAGCGAAGTGAGCCACCGCAGCATCGCGCTCCTGCTCATTGAAAACCAGACAGACGCCTTTGCCCGAAGCCAATGATTCATATTTGAGAACATAAGGGTATTGGTCGAGGACCCGCTTGAGCGGCGCCTGCGTCGGCAACTGTCCGGCGTTTTTCAGTTCGTTCCAACCGATCACCCAAGATTCTGCCGTCGGGCATTGTGCTTGGTTCAGAATTTGTTTGGTGTGGATTTTGGACACTTCCAGACGTGCGCCTTCGAGATCAGGGGCCAAGCACGGGATGTTCACTGCCCGCAGGTCTTCTGCCATGCCTTGCGCTATGGGCATCTCAGGACCAAATACCGCCCAACCGACACCATTGGTTTTGCAAAATTCGACCAAAGCACTCCGGTTGAGTGACCCTAAGGATCGCTTTTTGCCGCCCGTCCAGCTGGCACGCCCCGGCCAGCAATAAACAACATCCACATCAGGCTGTCGCTCGAGCAGAGTGCTTAAGGTGAAATCGCGACCGCCATTTCCGACCACGAGGATGCGTGAAGGGAGACGCTGCTGATTCTCGGCGCGGCGCATGGCCACAGGGTCCACAGGCCAAGGAATGAGATGAGGAGCTACCACGTCCCAAGGCTTCATGTCGGGGAACAATCGGTGGAAGAGCTCCCGATAACGCCGGCTCGTTTCAGCGGCAATCTGAGATTTGAAATTATTTTTGTTCCAGAAAGAACGCAAGACGAAAGGGAGATGCTGATCGTCGCCGTTTTCGTTGGCCGCACTGTCATGCAGAACCGTCTGAATTTTTTCGCGCAGCCATTCTTTGGACAGATGCTCGATGTTTCCGGCTTCATAGGACTTCAGATCAACAAAACGCGATGCATCGGGAGTGTGGATTTCATCCACCAGCATCAGAGTGTTGTTGGGGTCCAGTGCAAATTCATACTTTGTGTCCATCATCAGAAGTTCAGCCTTACGGCAAATCTCTTGTCCACGAAGGAAGAGTTTTGACGCGGCTTCCGTCACTTCTTTGAGCAGACTCTCAGCAAATGCAGAAACAGATGCGGACGGATCATTCAAATCATTGAGCAGCCATGAGCGCACATGTTCTTTGGCTTCCAACGGAGAGACCAGCAGGTCGTGTCCGAATGCCGCTTTGGTTGTGAAGGTGATGAGCGGTGTTTGAAAACGTGCGTGTTGCTGCAAGCCCTCCGGAAGCTCAATTCCCCACTTCTTTTGAATTTCTGCAGGACCGCCGGACTTGTAGCTGCGCCATAAGCTGCCCGTGAGGGTGCCTCGGGCAATGACTTCGAGCGGCAGCACACGTCCTGATTTCACCAACATCGATTGTGCATCCAGACAACCGACAAAATGATTGGGTATGATGTCGCGTGTCTGGGTGAAGAAGAAAACCGAGATGGCCTGCAGGAGTTGGCCTTTCTCATCGACATCAAAGGGCAACACTGAATCAAATGCAGAGATGCGGTTCGTTGATGTGAGGACACGGTTCTCAGTATTGATTTTTGTGTTGACGCGCACTTTACCGAATTGGACCGAGAAGCGTTCCTGTTTCATGGTTCTCTCCGAAAACGGGAAGTCAAGTTTTCAATTTCAGATTGCATCAATTCAAAACGCTGCTTCATTTCCACTGCGGTGATGTTGCCGCCTTCGCAAATGGCACGGCTGACCGGAAAAATGATCTCGCGGTTCATTTCGCGTGTGCGTTCGAAGGCTTCCGGAATTGTCACGCCTTGGGCCCCGACTCCCGGGACGAGGAGAGGGAAAGAGCTGCTTTTCAAAACAGAATCATCCAGAGCATCAATGCGGTTGGCACCCACGACCATGCCCAATTGGGAATGGAGAGAGCCGCTGGGGTCGAGGGCCAAATGCGTTTCTTCGCAGGCGTCCGCGATAGCCGTGTAGGCATGTTGAAACGCGGCGAGTTTGTGTTGAGGGAATTCACTGGTGGCAGCAAGAACAAAAACTCTGGCTTTGGCGCCGCGCAGCGAGACGGCCTTTTGGAGTGCTGAACCAATCACGTGCTCTCCCATGAAGGGATTCACAGTCACTCCGTCCACCTTCAGATGTTCAAACGCAAAATCAAGATACTGATTGAGGCTGTTGCCGATCTCTCCGAACTTTCCGTCGAGTAGGATGTCGGTGTGGCCCGAAAGTGTTTCGCAGGCATGTTCCAGTTTGTCCATGCCGATGCGGCCCCAACGAATGAAAAAGGCCAAGTTGATTTTTACCCAACGGGGCTTTTGTCTGAGGCTGTCGAAAAGTTCGAGATGTTTTTCGTAGCACTCCAGCCAGTCTTTGAGGAGTCCGGATTTGGGCATCGGATCCATTCCAAGACACAAGACGCGTGAATTGAGATGTGAAAGCGCAGCAGCTGTCATCAGCGGAGACCTTTCAGGGGGGTGTGGAAAGAAGAACGAAAACCTTCAAGAACGCTTTCCAGAGCAGGGCGGTCGGAGGCAGTGAGGATCACATGCCCCATCTTACGTCCGCGGCGTGCCTCCGGCTTCCCGTACAACAGAGCTTCACACAAATGGTGTGAGCCCAGAATGGTGCTGTTCCATTCAGGCAGTGAGAGACCGATTTCGGTCCAGAGTTCGCCCAAAGTGTTCCACATGCACCATGTTTGCAGCGGAGCGACGGGTGCAGACGAAAAAGGCATGTCCATCAGAAGTTGTGCCAGCACATCAAACTGACTGCGTGTCATGCTGCAGCGCGTGATATGGCCTGAATTGTGCGGGCGCGGCGCAACTTCGTTGACAAGAATTTTGAGTCCAGAAGCGCTCTGCACCACGAAGAACTCCACGGTCAGAAGACCATGCACATCCCACGCCGCAGCAATGGATTGCGCCAGAAAGCTTGCTTCGGCACACAGTTCCGGCGACAGGCGCGGCGGAGCAAATGTGGTGTCGAGAATTCCACCGACGTGTTGGTTTTCAACCGTCGGAAAGGCAAAGGTACCCAGACGGGGGTGCCGCCCGACAATGACGCTGACTTCCATCACCAGCGCGCATTCCTCTTCAAGAACCAACGGAAAAACCTGCGATTGCGAAGACAATTCCTCGAGGCAAGACTGCCATGAGGCAGAGTCACACAAGCGCCATTGCCCTTTTCCGTCGTAGCCGCCGCGCGCGGTTTTCAGAATGTGCTTTTGAGATGAGAGTGTAAGTTCATGGCTCATCGCGGATAGATCAGAGTGAGTGCGGATCTCCCGCCATGCTGCGAGTGGTGCTCCCGCCAGCGCGAGAGCTTTTTTCTCGGCAATTCTGTCCTGCGCGTTTTCAAGAACCTGCACGGAAGGCCAAAGTTTATGGCCGCAGCTGTCTTGATTCAGAACTTGGCGCAACGCAGTTGTGGGGATGTGTTCAAATTCATAAGTCATGCGATCGCACCAAGCAAAAGCCTCGCGGAGCGCATGCGGGTCCTCAAATGAAATCTGTTTCCAGTGGGGTGTGAGCCGCGCTGCCGGCGATTCCGGATTTGGATCGTAGATTCGAACTTCAGCGCCCAGTGCGACGAGTGCATGGCTCAGCATGAGACCCAATTGGCCACCGCCCATGATGCCGATGCGTCTTGGATGTTGAGTTCGAGCTTGGGCCGTCATGACGTCAATGCTCCCACCGGAAGGGGATGCCTATTTTCGACTCGACATGGACCGCTTGTTCGAGTGCCTGAGTTTCGATCCGTTTTTTATAGCGTTCCAGCCACGAAGCGAGAGCGAGTTCCTTGAGAGCGAGAATCTGGATGGCGAAGAGCGCCGCATTGCGGGCACCGGCAGTACCGATGGCAAAGGTGGCTGTCGGCACTCCCCCCGGCATTTGGACAATGGAAAGAAGACTGTCGAGACCACTCAGGGATTTGCTTTGAACCGGAACTCCGAGAACGGGCAGGGTGGTGAGGCTGGCGATCATTCCGGGCAGGTGGGCGGCTCCGCCGGCGCCTGCGATAATGACTTGTAGGCCTCTCGATTGAGCTCTTTGTGCGTATTGAAAGAGTCGTTTCGGTGTCCGGTGTGCACTGACAACGGTGCACTCGAAAGGAATTTCAGCTTCCTTCAAAATCGAGCAAGCGGACGCCATGGTCTCGAGGTCCGATTCACTCCCCATCACGATGCCGACAACGGGCAAGGGGCCGAAATTGGTTTTCAGAGGCACTTCTGTTTCGCTCACAGCAATCATTTCAATTATCCTCCGACAAAGGACGTTTGCTCTTCACGCAGTCGCCGCTGAGCGAAGGAGTCGGCATAGCAGCCGCTGAAACAGGAATCGCAAAAACCGCTCTTGCCGCTGGCGCTGCGTTGCTGATCGTTTGCCATGGCGTGAAGAGTGTCGATGTTCAGGTAGGCGAGCGAGTCGACCTGCAATTCCTCCCGCATTTCGAGCAGACTCATTTGTTGCGCCAGAAGTTCCCGTCTTTTCGGTGTGTCGATGCCGTAAAAACAGGGGTGTTTCACGGGAGGTGATCCGATTCTCATGTGCACTTCAAGTGCGCCCGCCTCGCGCAGCAATTCAACGATTCTCCGCGACGTGGTGCCACGGACAATGCTGTCGTCGACGACGACCAGTTTTTTTCCTTCGATCACATGACGGAGCGGACTCAACTTCAATCGCAAGCGGAAATTGCGGATGGATTGTGTCGGCTCAATGAACGTGCGGCCGACGTAATGATTCCGAATGAGCCCGACGGCATAGGGAATCCCCGAGGCACGGGCGTATCCCATGGCCATTGGAACGCCTGAATCAGGGATCGGAATGACAAGATCGGCCGAAGCGGGGGCCTGAGCTGCGAGTTTCTCGCCGAGAGTTTCACGGAAAAGAAACGTCGATTGTCCCCACAAATGAGAGTCCGGTCGGGCAAAATAAATATGTTCGAAAACACAACGGCGACTTTCTTTGCTCTCTTCCGGCGAAAGACTCGGCAGTGTGTGCGAGCGCAACTGCCCAGTCGAGAGTTCAATCTCAACGAGCTCTCCCGGGCGGATGTCCCGTTCATAACGCGCGTTCACGAGGTCAAAGGCGCACGTTTCGCTGGCAACGGCCCAACACTCTTGAGTGCTCGAACGCAGAAGCTCTGCCTCGGCAGGGAACTTGGCCAGTGACAGCGGCCGATAGCCGAGTGTGTCGACGCAGGCATAAAGGTGTGTGGAAGTCATCAGCACCATGGTGAATGCGCCTTCCAGAAGGCCGCTCACATGTTTGATTTTTGCACCGAGATCGGCACCGGGGGCCTGCGCAAGAAGGTGCAAGATGATTTCCGTATCAGCCGTTCCTTGAAAAATTGCACCACGACGCTCGAGGTCGTCACGCAGTTCGGGTGCATTCACGAGGTTGCCATTGTGGGCGAGTGCGACGTGGAGTCCGTTCAATCGAGCGGCGAGGGGTTGGATATTCCCGCGCGCGTCGCTTCCCGCAGTGCTGTAACGCACATGACCCAAAGCCGCAGTGCCCGGCAGTTTGGCGAGGGTTTCTGAATTGAAGATGTCGCTGACCAACCCCGAACCTTTATGAACAGAAATTTGGCCCTTGTTGAGTGCTGCGAGTCCGGCGCTCTCCTGACCGCGGTGCTGGAGTGCGAACAGACCGAGGAACGCCAAATGAGCGGCTTCACGGTGATGGGTCAATGCAAAAATTCCACACATACCTGACTCACTTGAAAAATGGTTTGAGAGCATCCTTGAAAGACGCGTGCGCTGCTTGCCAAAGGGCCGCATCGTCTGTGAGGACGTTTTCGGGAATCAGGCGTCCCAGCGGGACTGCCATCAGATTTCTTTCGCTCGCAGATTTTTCCAACAACGCGCGACTTTGCGCTGTGTCGCGGAGTGTGACGAGCACTCCTGTCTGTCCTTCACTGCACAGTGTGTGCAAACTCAATTCCTGTCCTGCGTTGCTCCACGCGATTCCTGCGGATTGGCGCACAGCGGCCGTCAGAAGGGTTCCCAGCACGCCGCCAGTTCCAACAGCACTGCAACTCGCCAAGCCGCCGTTCTTGTGCAGCTCGGTGAGCACAGTCCAGATGTTTTGCTCTGCTGAAAGGTCGGGTTCGGGCACGGGGCCGGCGTTCATGTGGAAGACAGTCCAAGCCCACTCTGAGAGACCGAA
>JBEGJP010000166.1:0-22917 GCA_041184525.1 Pseudomonadota bacterium
ACTCTCTGGATATGGGAGCCCTCCTCGCAGGCACCCGTTACCGCGGTGATTTCGAAGAGCGTCTGAAGGGCGTCGTGAAAGCCGTCGAGGCGCGACCGCGGGGGATTCTCTTTATCGATGAAATTCACACCGTCGTGGGGGCGGGTGCGACCAGCGGTGGAGCCATGGATGCGTCCAACCTGCTCAAGCCCAACTTGGCCAACGGACAGCTGAGCTGTATTGGTTCCACAACCTTCAAAGAATTCAGAGCGCATATTGAAAAAGATCGTGCCTTGAGCCGACGCTTTCAAAAAATTGAGGTGCGTGAGCCTACCGAAGAAGAGACGATTTCTATTCTTGAGGGTGTCAAAGGGCGCTACGAAGAACATCATGGTGTCGTTTATGCTAAAATCGCGATCCGAGCCGCGGTTGAGTTGAGCGTGAAACACATGCACGGCCGATTTTTGCCCGACAAAGCACTCGATGTGATTGATGAGGCCGGAGCAAAGGTTTCGCTGCGCAGCGAGGAGACGCCTAAGAAATCCTCAAGTGAGCTGCCTTCAGTTCAGTTGCGCGACATCGAGAAGGTGATCGCCTCGATGGCACAAATACCCGAGCGTTCGGTGAGTGCAGATCAGAAGTTGCAGCTGCAGAATCTGGAATCCGATTTGAAGAAGGCCATTTACGGTCAAGACGCCGCCATTGAGACGATCGTCTCGGCCATCCACATGTCGCGTTCAGGTCTGGCAAACCCGATGCGTCCGATTGGCTGTTATCTTTTTGCGGGCCCCACTGGCGTCGGAAAAACAGAGCTCACAAAACAGCTTGCCAAGTGCTTGGGTGTGACGCTGCATCGTTTTGACATGAGCGAATATACGGAGCGGCACACGGTGTCTCGGCTTGTGGGCGCGCCGCCGGGTTATGTGGGATATGATGAGGGCGGACTTCTGACAGAGGCCGTCACCAAGACACCGTATTGCGTTGTGCTTCTCGATGAAATCGAAAAGGCGCATCCGGAGGTTCACAATATCTTGCTTCAGGTCATGGACAGCGGTCGCCTGACGGATGCCAGCGGTCGCACAGCGGACTTCCGCAATGCGATAGTCATTCTCACTTCGAATGCGGGCGCGCGTGAGCTCAGCGGGCAGGGACTTGGATTCCTCCCTGACAGCGCTGAATCGCGTGCGCTGGACGCGGTGAAGAAGCATTTCACCCCTGAGTTCTTCAACCGCCTCGATGCAGTCGTCAGTTTTCACAGGCTGAGCGATAAGGTCATGCTTCAGATTGTCGACAAATCTCTGCATGCCCTGAGTGAGATGCTTTCAGCCAAGAAGGTGACCATGGATGTGACCGAAGCGGCGCGTGTGTGGTTGAAAAAGACCGGATTCGACCCCGCCTACGGGGCACGGCCTCTGGAGCGCGTGGTGGACAGGGAGGTCAAGCAGCGTCTTGTGAAAGAACTCCTCTTCGGGCCACTTGCCAAGGGCGGCCATTGTGTTGTTGACGTGAAGGACGACACGTTGGTTGTTCACGGCACAGCACGTGGCGAATCTGCAGGGAGTTCTCGTAATGAACGGAAAAGCACCAAGAAGGTCGTTCCAGTCTGACGGTCAGGTTCCGCAGCAGCTCGAGCGCAACAATCTCATCACACCTGCGGGCTTCAAGAAGCTGAAAGACGAGCGTGACGCTCTGTTGAAGAAGGAACGCCCTCGCGTTGTAGAAGAGGTGCGTCAGGCCGTCCTGCAGGGCGACCGTTCAGAAAACGCAGAATACATTTATGGGAAGAAGCGTCTCCGCGAAATCGATCGGCGGGTGCGTTTTTTGAACCGGCGTTTGGACATGGCTCGGGTCATTGATCCCAAAGAACAAAATCCTGACTGCGTCCGATTCGGTGCCACGGTGACGGTCGAAGATGAAAAGGGACAGCAACGCACCTACACCATTGTAGGCGAGGATGAGATCGATCTCGCAGCCAAAAAAATCAGTTGGAAATCGCCCATGGGAGCAGGGCTGCTGAAGTCCCAGCGGGGCGATGAGATCGAAATCGAAGCCCCCCGCGGGCCTATTCTTTTGACGGTGTTGGACTATCGGTATGGGGATGAGCTGAGCTGATGTGCTGTTTGGAGCGTCCTCCCGCGCGCAGGTTGAGAATTTCAACAATCACGCTGAACGCCATAGCGAAGTAGAGATAGCCTTTTGGAAATTTATAACTGAAACCCTCTGCAACGAGCAGGATTCCGATCATCAAAAGAAAGCTCAGGGCCAGCATCTTGATGGACGGATGTTTGTCGACAAACTCACCAATATACCGGCCGTAGATCATCATCAGCCCCAGCGCCACGAGATTGGCAAGGATCATGATGGAGACATTTTGAGTCATTCCGATTGCCGTGATGATGGAGTCAATCGAGAACACAAGGTCGATCAGCAGGATTTGAACGAGGGCTGAAGCCAGCGACATCTGTAATTTGACAGAAGGACCCGTGTCGTCCGCTGCTTCGATTTTGTGATGAATTTCTTTGGTGGATTTGTAGAGGAGAAAAAGACCTCCGGAGAGAAGGATCAGACTTTTGATGGAAAATGCCGTGCCGGAAAATTCGAAAAGAGGATTGGACAGAGAAGCCAGCCAACTCACCCCGAAAAGCAATCCTATGCGCAGAATGGCGGCTAAACCCAAGCCCCAGAGTCTGGCTTTCTCCCGCTGCTCACGGGGCAAACGGCCTGCAAGCAGGCTGATGAAAATAATGTTGTCGATGCCAAGAACGACTTCCATGACGGTGAGAGTCAGGAGGCTCATCAGCACTTCGGTGTTGAAGAAAAAGTCCATCACATCATTCCTTGGTCATTTTTTATAAAACTGAGATTGTTTCTGTTGTTCTCGAAATTAGAAGAGCCTCTCGGGAGTCGGAACGTTGCCCAGAATCTGGTCGATGCGGTTCATGATTTCATCTGTGAGTTTGACCGTGAGGGACTCGGCTGCGAGGGTCTCTTTGAGTTGCTCGAGCTTGCTCGCACCGAGAATCACTGTGCTGACATTTTTGTTCCTGAGGCACCAACTCACCCCCAGTTGCGGGAGAGAGAACCCGATGTCATGCGCGAGCGTTTGCAGTTTTTTAATTTTACCGTTCAGTGCATCGACTCCTTCACCCAGATAAATTTCCTTGAGCCATTCGAGGCTGGGTTTGGAAAGGCGGCTTCCCTCGGGAATTCCGTTGAGATACTTGCCGGTGAGAATTCCCGACGCCAATGGCGACCAAATGGTCGTGCCCATGCCGAAGTCGCGGAAGAGCCGCGAATATTCCTTTTCGACGCGTTCTCTGTTCAGCATGTTGTATTGGGGCTGTTCCATGGTCGGACCCACGAGGTGATGCTCTTGAGCCACGGCATGGGCTTGGGTGATGAGGTCGGCTGGCCATTCGCTCGTGCCCCAGTAGAGGATCTTCCCCTGATGGATGAGGTCGTTCATGGTGCGTACCGTTTCCTCGACCGGCGTGTTGGCGTCCGGCCTGTGGCAGAAAAACAGATCCAGATAATCTACTTGCAGACGTTTCAGTGCCGCATGACAGGCATCGACGACATGCTTTCGCGAGAGTCCCTTTTGGGTGGGCTTGTTGCCTCCCCAAAAAACCTTGCTTGAAATGATGTAGCTGTCGCGTGTCCATTGGGCTGCCTTCAGAATTTCACCCATCACAACTTCAGATTCGCCTCCGGCATAGACCTCGGCATTGTCAAAAAAGTTGATCCCGGCATCGTAGGCTGCAAACATGCATTGCTTTTGGGTTTGTGCGGCCTGTGCATCGAATGTGATCCACGAGCCATAGGACACTGCGCTCACCATCAGGCCAGAACGGCCGAGTCTTCTGTATTCCATGAATGGTCTGACCTCTCTTTGATTTTATTCCCGCAAAGATTGAATCATTTTCATCATCTTCTCAACAGTTTCCTCTTTTAATGCATTGGGAGTCCGACCCTGTGAGACGATGGGCTCAGACAAAAGAGACTTGAGAGGAAGAAAATTCAAAAAGAGACTCCCCTTTGTCCACACCTGATGCGTGTTGTGCAAAACGAGAGCCACAAGAGGCACGCCTGTCTCCGCAGCCAGCGCAAAGGCGCCGTCTTTGAATGATCCGAGGGGCACTTCGGGATCCGCCTGTCGGGTGCCCTCCGGAAAAACCAGAAGCGAACTTCCGCGGTTTAAACTCTCACGCATGGCTTGCAGACTCTTTTCACGGCTCGATTTTTCTGAACGGTTGACGGCAATATCACCGCACAGTCGCATCCAGCGCCCAATCACAGGCGCTTTCAGAACGGATTTCTTGGAGAGAAAAACCAAAGGACGACCGATCACAAAAACGAACAGCGGATCCAAGTTGCTTCTATGATTGCAAACCAAAATGAACTGTTCGGGAAGTCGGGCTGCGGCAGCCTGAAGTGCGGAGAGCGGCGGGACAGAGAAGAACCAGCGCATGGTCCATGCAGACCAATGCAGACGGCCCCTTTGAGCAGCGCGCTGGCGTTCGATGGGATTGCTGACTCTCAGAAAAGAGAAAACAAGTGCCAGCTGATAAAGAAGACCCGTTCCCAGAAAAACCAGCCAAAATGCGAGTGTCTTTATTGGTTTGAGCATTTTTTGAAATCTCCGCCGTCAGCAATTTCGAAAGCAACTGTGATTGTCTTGTAAAAATATAGTCTTGTGTTCGAAAAGACAAAATCTATCCTGACTCCTACAGTCCTCAAGACACTGCGAGAGGAGGCCCGAGATGAGAAGACGCTATTTAGGGATTTTGTTGTTTTTGGTTTCATGCTTTTCGGCCTCTTTCATTTCAGCGGAACGGGCACGTGCGGATGTCTTCCAATGCGAACATCAGGGAGCCGGTCCGCAGCCTGCGCTGGTTTGTAAAGACTCCGGCGCGCCTTCCAAGCAGGGGAATGCTTGGGTGACATTGCGGAAAATGCCCGCTTGGGACACGCATGCGGGGCTGACGATCATCGATATCTGCCTGAATGAGAATGACGATGACGCCAAACCAGACGACGACACCCTGTTTTTGGGAGAGCCGCCCGCACTCAAGGGTCTGAGCGGCACAACGGCGCGAAGCTGCAAACGTCGATATTGCACGGATAAAAAGAAAGCTTTTTTGTTCATGCTCAATACCATTCCCGTACCCGTCGGATGGAGTGTCGTGAGTTTTCGAATCGGCAAAAAGAGTCAATCATTCTCAATTTCTTGCGATGAATTCCGCGAGTCTGATTGGGAAAGTACAGGAGAAGAACCATGAACCAAAGAGACGTCATTCTGATTTTCTCCGCTGTTTTTCTGCTCCTTCCTATTTCAGCGCGGGCCGGAGAAAAGTGCGAGGATCTTCTCATTCATTTTGTGGAGGAGGGGCGCAAAGCCGGAGTGGGAGACGATGCACAGTCGGATCGGCAAGTGACCGCACTGATCACTTGTCCATCAGAGAAAGACGCGAACAGCGTTTCGATTCCGACAACGCTTCACTTTATGGAGCACGACAGCAACCGCGTTTGTGTCAGCGAGAGAACCTGCGGAAATGTCAGGGCTTGGAGTGGTTATTTTGGTTTGTCTGTGGGGTGGAGTGAGCTCTCTTTTTTGCGTGATTTTTATCACCATCGTCATGCGTTGCGATTTCAAACCGACTGGAATGGCTCACGATTGCAGGCAACATTTGCGCTTTCACGTGGCCAGATAGAACGCGATTGTGGTCCGCTCACTCCTCCCACGTGTGTTGAAGTGTCCGATTTGAACAAAAATGGATGGTCGTCAGGGAACTAGCACGTCAAAAAAACGCTGATATGTCGGAAAAACTACGGGTGTCGAAAAAATGCCTGCGAGAATGATTAGAGAAAAAAAACCGGCAGTTTTGTTTGTGTCAAAAGGCTTATCAGGTCAAAAACCAGACAGAACTTAATTTTTTGGGCTGCGCTAATCTCGGAATTGTGAGGTCGACGCTGAGTCTTGCAGCGTCTTTTTCACTCGGAGGTGAGTGTGTTTCGCAGCACCAAAAAGTATAGCCAAATTTTGCTGATGGGCGTCCTTGTGCCATCGGCATTGGCTCTTGGCGCTGGAAAAACAGACGGTAAAACTGGTTCGTCCGGACAATTTGTACCAGGCAAAGACAGCTACCGCGTTTCCTTCGAACTCGACGCTCCCCGTCGATTCGCCACCCGCTATTTGAGTGACACGCGTTCTCTTGAAATTCGTGTGTCTCCGGCACGTGCAGATGAATTCGATGTCAGCCGTTACTATGATTCTCGCTTCATTCATCGCGTGGTCGTTGAAGAGAAAAGCAACGATGTGACGCTGTCGTTCCAGTTGAAAAATGCTCCGGTGGCTTGGTTTGTCGGGCATCAAGAGAATCCGTGGAGAATTGTTGTCGACATTTGGCGAACAGAACCGGTTGAGGCCAAGTCGTTGGAACAAGAATGGGCGTGGCAAGACGATGCCAACGGCACGCCGCGTGACACCGCACCGGAGAAGGTTGCCAGTGAAGGCAAATTGCCTGTCGTGAACGGCATCCGTCCTGTAGAGATTGATCTGCCCGACGACACACTGACGCGCCCTGCGAACGTCAACAACAGAATGACCGCGCCGGCAAACAAGGAAGTCTCACTGCCGGCAGATCGCAGGGTCATTCGGCTTGAAAATATTGTACCGCTCAAGGGCGACGAAATGGCGGCGTTGGAGCGTCGTGCGGCAGCAGAGCTGGGTGCGGTGGGTGAGTTCGATGCTATTGAACGTTTGGCGTCGGCACTCTATCGGTCAGGCTCGACTCAAAAAGCCATGCCACTCTTCCGTCGACTGTCCACTTTGAATGCCCGCCGCTTCCAAGACAGCCCGCGCCTGTTATGGATGGCAGGTGAATCGGCTTTCCTTTCCGGCAGCAATGATTTGGCAAGTGATTACTTGCAGGAACTCAAAGGCAGGTTTGCCGGCCATGAGATGGCCTCGTTGGCACAATTTCGCTTGGCCGAAATCAGGGGGTCACGTGGTGACAAGAGCACCGGCGAGGATCCCAACGCTCAATACACCGAAATTGCTTTGGATGACCGCGCACCTTGGGCGGCCCGCATTGGTTCGACCGTCAAGCTGATCGAGACGACCGTGGGTGAACGCCCTGAGGCTGCAAGAGCTCATCAGGCAACGCTCCAAAGCTGCCTGAATGGAAACTTCGTCTCTGATCAGATGCGTCAGGCCTGCGCTTACATTCAAACCAAATTTTCGGTGAGCCAAGTGGATGTGGTCAGTGCCGACGCGGCACTGCAAAGATTCAAGACCCGCTATCCCAATGACCCGCGTTCGGCAGTTCTCACAAATGAATTGGCCAATCGTGTGCGCTTTTTTATCGACGAAATGGCGAGAAAAAAGGAGTATCCCTCGATTGCTGAATTCGAGAAGCAGGCGCGACCTGAATTGCTTGAATTCACTTTGCGGGAGCCTGAGCTCCTGATGGCTCGTGTGGAAGGTGCTCTTTCGGTTGCCGACAATAAAAAGGCACTTCAGCTTCTGCAGGTCTTCGCGAGTACGACAAGCGACGAGATCAAGCGGAATGAAGCGCTCGCTCTATCATCCCAAATTCACCTTAAATTGAAACAAGCGGATCGGGCTGAGTCCGCCCTGAAAAAGTTGTTTGCGAGTGAGCTGAGGAAAACATCGGGACTGACCGACAGAGCAACCGCGGCTCTCAGGGAAGCAGCGCGTCCGCCCGCCAATTCCAAGACGGCACAAGCCATTCTGCTCGATGAACTCAAGTTCGGAAGATACGTAGAGCGTGACATTGGAATGTTGTCGACACTGGCGCTTGCCTCGCGCGGTCGGGAAGACGCTGAAAAGGCATTCGAACTTCTCATGACCACGACACCACGGACGGAACAGGATGCAAGGCAAATCGAATCGGCATTGTTCCTCTATGCAGACGATCTGCGCTCTGCGGGGCGTCTCGCGAAATCGGGAGATGTCTATCTGGCAGTGGCCAACTTAGCTCAAGCAAACAAAAAGGCGGAGGCCGCCTACAAGGCGGGAATCATGTATGCACGTGCCGGCATGGTCGAAAAGGCCAAAGCGGCATGGACACTCTCCGCAGCTGACACATCAGATAAAAAATTCTCGTCTCTTTCAAGCGAGAGACTGGAACGGATTCGCTAATGCCAACAACTGGGAGGGGGAGAACACATGAGCGAAGCTAGGCCACTGGGATTATTTGACCTCGAAAATCCGGGTTTAAACGGTGCAAACGTTCTTGAGAACGGACGCGGCATTGTTGGAATGAATCCGGCTTTGGCGAATGTGGAAGGGCGGATCAGCGAAGAGGAAATGCTTCGTCATTTTCCGACTCGCGACGAGAAGATGTACAAGCTTCTCGAAGTCGCCAGAACAGTGGCTCCGACCAAGGTGCCGATTCTGATCACCGGTGAAAGTGGAACAGGCAAAGAGACCTTTGCCAAAGCCATTCATATTGCCGGAGGCCGTGACCGCGGTCGTTTTGTGGTGGCAAGCTGCTCAAATATCCCGCAGAACTTCTTCGAAATGGAGATCTTCGCAGGCAATCGCGGAGCCAATGAGTACGGCCTGCCGCGCGCTCCAGAGAGCGGAACTCTGATGTTGGACGAAATCACAGAACTCGACCCGCAGCTTCAGCTCAAACTGTTGCGCATTCTCAAAGAGCAGGATGTGAACAAAGGTGCGATCCGTCGCGGTACTGCTGCTGATGCACGCATCATCGCCTGCACGCACAAGAACATCAACGACGAAGTGAACGCCCAGAGATTCCGCAATGATCTCTACTTCAAACTGCATGTGATTCAGCTCGACATCGAGCCTCTGCGCACACGCACCGTTGACGTTGATTTCTACTCTGAGATTTTCCTGCGTGAGTACAACATCCAGTTCTCCAAGAATGTTCAGCTGTCTCCGACAGCCAAGCAGGCTCTGAGAACATACACATGGCCGGGGAATGTGCGTGAACTCCGCAATGTGATTCAACGCTCTGTTCTGCTTGCCACACGTGATTACATCAGCGTGGAAGAGCTTCATCTGATGAAGGCCAACAGCCGCACGGAAGTCGCCATGAGCGACGCTCTTCCGCAAATCACGCTGCGTGAGCTTGAGCAACGTCTGATCCTGCAAACTTTGCGCCGTATGAACGGAAACCGGACACACACGGCAAAAGCGTTGGGTATCTCGTTGCGCGCTTTGCGCTACAAGCTCAACGAACTCGTCGAGTGCGGATACGAGGTTGAAGGTAAAAACGCATGAAGATTACCAGTAACCAGGTCTTCGCAAAAACTGACTCCGTGCTTGAGGAAAGCCTGAACCAGAGGCTGATCAAGCAGAACGTCATCACGAGCAACATCTCGAATGCGCAGACCCCTGGTTACCGGGCTCTTGGCTATGAATTTGAAGAACAGCTCCGCGCGGCTGTCGGAAACGACGGGAACATGGCGATCAAGGCCACGGATGACCGTCATTTCAAGCACCAAGGTGTCACTGTCAACGGCGATCTGCGCGGCGATCTCCACGTGAAGCCAACGGAAAGTATCGGTAACGACGGAAACACGGTCGATATGGATGCAGAAATGGCTGATTTGGCATGGAACCAAACTTTGTACAAGGCGACGGTTGAGGTTCTCAACCGTCGTCTTGCCATGCTGCGCTATGGAATCAATGGCGGGAGGTAATACTTATGAGTTTTCTTGATGGTCTGAAGATCAGTTCATCTGCCTTGGCTGCTGAACGCGTCCGGATGAACGTCATCTCCTCCAACCTTGCAAATGCGAACACAACCCGGACCGAAGAGGGTGGTCCGTACAAAAGAAAAGACGTCGTTTTTACCGCACGCGACTCGGGAACGACATTCGACAACCTCATGCGTCAGGCCTTCGATCCGAACTTGAAGGAAGTGAAGGTCGATGCCATCGTTGAGGACCAGAAAGCACCCAAAATGGTTTACAATCCCGGCCATCCGGATGCCGACAAAGAAACCGGTATGGTTGCCATGCCAAATATTTCCGTCATGGAGGAAATGGTCAACATGATCACCTCCAACCGAGCATTTGAAGCCAACACGACGGCGCTCAATGCAACCAAACAAATGGCGAACACGGCCATCAATATCGGCCGCGGCTGACAGGAGTGATGGATTATGATTCGCAGCGCGACAGCCAAACCGATGGACCTCGGCTCAATTGAATCAGACCTCCGTTCGATGGGTGGAGTGGGCTCCAACAAGAGCAAGGCGACCGGTTCGGCCGATGATGCCGGAAATTCGCAATTCCTCGATCTTCTCAAAGAGGGCATCTCCGACGTCAACAAGACGATGCGCGAGAGCGACACTGCGAGCATGGATTTGGCGACGGGCAAGAGCAGCAATATCCACCAGACAATGTTGGCAGTGAGCAAGGCTGAGCTGGGCTTCAATATGCTGGTACAGCTGAGGAACAAAGCCATAGAGGCTTATCAGGATGTGATGAGAATGCAGGTTTGAGTTTTTGCAGAGCGACCCGATTGAGGCGTGAACTCATTGAACAGGCGAGAGTGTGAACGATGTTTGAACGAATGAAAACATTTTTCGACCAGTTCCGTTCGCAGGCTTCTGCGTTCTTCAATGGACTGACGCCGGGCCGAAAAATTTCATTGGCCGTGGCTGTGGGTGCCGTCATAGTGATTCTCGCGGCTGTTTCCATGTATAAGCCTGCAAAGAATTATGAGGCTGCGTATGCAAACCTCTCTCAAGAGGACAGGACTGCCATCCTGTCTGTCTTCAAAAAGCAGAATGTGATTGATTTCAAGATAGAAGGCGAGTCGCTTCTTTTTCCAGAAGAGAAGATGAATGAATACAAAATGATTCTTGCGCAGGAAGGGCTTCCCAGCAACGGAATTTCCGTTGGTTGGGAGAAGTTCGATGATCGCTCCTTCGGTATGACTGATTTTGATCAGAGGGTCAGTAAAATTCGTGCCATTCAGGGCGAACTGTCGCGCAGTATCAACAAGCTCGACCCCGTGGAATCGAGCCGTGTGCATATCGTCATTCCCGATCCTGCACTTTTCCAGCAAGACAAAAAGCCTGCAACTGCGAGCATCATGTTGCGGATGAAGGCAGGCAAGCAACTGAGTCAAAAACAGGTTCAGGGTATACTTCACCTCGTGGCACGCGCTGTCGAAGGGCTGGAGCCCGCCAATATCGCCATTGTTGATGAAGTGGGCAACATGCTCACTAAGCCTGATGAGGAAGACGGCGGACTCGACAAAGTCACAAGTGCTCAGCGTGAGTATCAGAAGCGAGTGGAGCGGGAATTTGAGTCGAGCATCCGCGAAATTCTGGGCCGCGTCGTCGGTCATGACAAGGTGGTTGCCAAGGTTCAGGCCGATGTTGATTTCAAAAAGATTGAGACGACCGTTCAAGATGTGGATCCTGAACGGACTGTGGTGTTGGGTTCCCAGAGGAATGAGCAATCGTCGCAAGGGCAGGGTTTGAATCCGACGGGAGTTCCCGGTGCCAAAAGCAATTTGCCGGGTGAGAAAGAGGATCAGGCCGCAGGCGGCAGTTCGAGCAGCAACAAACAGACGATGGAAACCCTCAACTTTGATGTCAAACGCACGGTCAGCCGCATTGTGGAACCCGTAGGCACGCTCAAGAAAATTTCCGCCGCTGTTTTGGTGGATGGAAAGATTGTCGATGGCAAGTACGTGGCGAGGACGCCTGATGAAATTGCCATGATCACCAAGCTGGTGAAGAACGCGATTGGTTTCCAAGAAAACCGCGATGCGATTACAGTTGAAAATGCACCGTTTGAAATGGACCAGATTGCTGCGGCAGAACAGGCCTCGGTCACAGCCCGCAGGACATCTCTTATCCAGACGGGTATCATTGCCGGCGTTGCTGTTCTCGCAATGATCTTCCTCTACTTTGCGCTGTTGAGGCCGTATTTCCGCTGGTTGACTTTTGACCCCGAAAAACGTTCTGAGAATGAACTTGTCACGGCCGACTATGAATTGGAGAGGTCGGGTGCGGCAGCCAAGAGGGTTCAGGTGCAAGAAGAGCTCCCGTTTGAGAAGCTGTCTCACAAGGAACAGATCATGTATTTGGCCAAGCATGATCCGAAAAAGACGACCGAAGCCTTACGGCAATTGCTCTCGCCTCAGCACACTTGATTTTGTCTTGACGGTGAGCACAAGTCTCAATAGCCCCCTGATTGTCACTCAATCAGGGGGCTTTTCATGCGTGCGATTTTCCGCGCAATTCCATTGGCATTCATTGTCTCTGTTTTGTCTTTGGGTTGTTCAAAAGCTCCTAAAATCACAAGAGAAAAAGTTCAAGAGGCGTGGGACGGCTACAACAACCCTGCCCAGCTCGATTCGGGGGCTGTCGTTCAGTTCGAACTGCTGCCGTTGGCCGGCATGGCCAGCACACTCCCTTGGGCTGACATCTATTGGCCGAGCTACATGGGTGGCATTGCGTTGCGTTGGGTGAACGGAGCTGAGCCTCCTTTTTCTGCCATTCGTCCGACCGCAGATCAGGTTGCGGCGATGAGTTTTGCGCAGCTCGCCTCATTATCGCCTGCGGAAAAGTACGATATTTTCATGGGCCGATTCGACTACCCCACGGTTCAGGCGGAACTCGCACGGACTCACCCCGGAATGCCTCAGTGGGCAGGCCTGTGTCATGGTTGGTCTGCCGCAACAATGAATTTCGATGAGCCCAATGCGGTGACTCTCACGGGTGCATCCGGCGTGAGTGTTCCTTTCGGAAGCGCTGATATCAAAGCTCTTCTCGCATATGCGCAGGGCGTTGTCTTCATGCCTCCCGCGCGCGTCTTGGGCCAGCGCTGCAACGCGAATCTGGACAACTTCCCTCATTTGAGTACGTCGCCGGAGTGTCGGGACACGAATGCCGGAGCTTTCCATCTGGTGCTCGCCAACCACATTGGCCGATCGGGATTGAAATTGATTGCCGATTTGACGCGCGGTGATGAAGTTTGGAATTTTCCTGTTTATGGGTACCGCTCGCGCGAAATCGGCAGGCGTCCTCCTCAGCCCGGTGCTGCGTTGCAGACTGCGGTCGAGGTTTTGGTTGAAACTGAAATCGATTTTATTGCCGAAATTGAAGCTCCCAATTGGAATCCTCTGGTGGACAGCCGAAACGCATCTGGTCAAAAAGCGGTGTATCAGTATGCATTGGAGATCGACTCTTTGGGGCGCATTGTGGGAGGAAGTTGGTTGACGGAGGATCGGCCCGATTTTCTTTGGCTGCAAGAGCGACCCGATTTTCGCGGTTACTATGGTTCGATCGAAAGTATTTATGAAAGTTCAGTGGGCAATCCATCTTTGCCATCCACAGTTGTGACGCCTGTGCCGACACTTTCTCCATTGCCCACACCATCACCGGTTCCTACGCTCGCTCCTCTGCCGACGCCGGCTCCCGTGCCCACGCTCGCTCCATTGCCACTGCCGTCCGTGGATCCCAACCAGCCGATAGGGCCCGTGCTGACACAACCTGTTCCACCGGCAGTGCCAGCGGAACCTCCTTTTGTGTCGCTTCCTGTTTCAGCAATGATCAGTTGTCCGATCGGGAGCCAACCCGATTGGCGTGGATACGTCTATTGCACGGATGGGACACGCACGTTCGCTCCCGTGACAGAAGCGATGCGTCAGCTCTGTCTTTCGTCCGGCGCCATGGGTTGTCATGAATCCCTGTGGTCGAATGAGTTGTATGCATCGCTGCGTGGAAATTCAGATTGTCCCTTCGGTGCTGCTTGGAACCCGACTTTGTCTGCCTGCGTGGAATCGACAAACGTTTTGGGTCCTTTTTCGCACGCATTCACGGCGGCATGCGTTGCTAAAGGCTTCGGCAATCTTTGTTATTCACTTCAGATGGATATCAATTACTACAACTTGGTTGTCTCACAGTAAGTCGAAAAATATTAAATTTGATTCCGCTCAATAAGGTAACAAATTCGGCTGTCCGGTTTGTTACCTTTTTGTTGCTCGTCGCCTTGAGCATTCGTCAGGCTGAACATAAGCTCTTCCTGTAGTCCAGTGACACGACCACTCATTTTGCGAGGTAGGACTATGGGAATACGCACTGAGATTGTCTCATCGGAGTCCGCTGCGGGCTTGGAAAAACAACTTGTGCAGAGCCCCGAGCTCATGGTTACAACTGTTGTTTTTTCGTTTGACGGCGCCAAGCTCAGGGTCCTGACAGTCAGGGAAAAGCGGGATGAAGAGGTGTACCGTTTTCCCAGTCTTGCGTACGATCCGTCTGAGGATCTGCAATCGGCAGCACGACAGGTCGTGAAATCAAGATTGCCTCTCGAGTTGGCGCAGTTTTATCAGGTGGGTGCGTTTGAATTTGTGAGAAAAGCGCGCGGCGATGAAGGTAGAAGCGTCGAGATCTGTTTTTTCACCATCGCTTCTCCTCATGATCTTGAATTTGTCGCTACGAGCGGCTTCGACCAATACCGTTTTCTTGAGGTCCACGAACAGTTGAATCTGCTCGAACCTCATTCTCGTGTTCTCGCTGAGGCCGCGCTTCTTGAGCTCAAGCAGAAGGCCCGTTTTGATTCTGCAGCCTTCTCTTTTCTTGGACATGAATTCTCTCTGAGTGAATTGCAGCGCGTGTTTGAAGCCATTTTGAATCGGCCTATGGATGTGCGGAACTTCCGCAAAAAGATCGAGTCGCTTGAGATTCTTCATGAGTCGCCCCACCGCCCCCGCGGAATGGCATACCGACCGCCGAGGATGTTTTCTTTCGAGCCGGATCGATTCAAGCACCGCCAGACGCTTGAAGGGGAAGTGCGCTTCTTTTGACCCAGATCCTCTTTTGCAGTGTGCCTTGTCGGTTCGTGGCAATTTGCCGCAAGAGGCTCTAGACTCCCTGCGAACGTCAGGAGGGGGTCATGGTTGCTTCTACATCGGCGGAAATGCTCGACTTGAGCTCCGCGCAAGGGGCTGCTCAGAGGTTCAAGGAATTCGAAGACAGGCATCAGACCATCAGCCTCTCCACCGCCACGGGGCGCAACATCCCCGCGGATGACCCTATTTTAAGCATTGCAGCTGATGCGCTGAAGAGTGGCAGGCTTCAACCTGAAGAGCTCCGCCTGCTGGCCTTCGTCCGCGATTTGAACAGAGAGATGTTCAAGGCCATCGACCCGCAGGGGCAATGGACCATCAAGTCTTGGAACAAAAGTGAATTCGAAGGGAAGCCGCAGGGGGGCGGCGTGATGAGCGTCGTGCGCGGCCCTGTGCTTGAGAAAGCTGCAGTCAACATGAGTGTGGTGTGGGGGCCTTCTTACCCCTCCATCGAAAAACAATATTCAGGGCAGCCTTATCTCGCTGCGGGTGTTTCGCTCATCGGGCACCCCTACAACCCTGAGGGTCCCATTGCTCACATGAACATCCGTGTCCTGAAAGTGGGTACAGGTGAAAAGAGCATTTATTGGATGGGCGGTGGGGGCGATCTGACCCCGATGCAGCGCCATGAGGAAGACACACAGCTTTTCCACTCAGCCTTCAGAACAGCCTGCGATTCGCATCCACTGGGCGATTATGAGCGCTATACAAAATGGTGTGATGAATATTTTTTTATACCGCACCGCGGTGAGATTCGTGGCGTGGGAGGAATCTTCTTCGACTATCTCAAGGTTGAAGAAAACGACGATCTTGGACTTCTTCTCAATGTCGGACAGTCCTTCGCGCATACCTACGGTGAAATTCTGAGCCGCAGGGTGGCCATTCCATTTTCCGATGAACTTAAGGAGAAGCATTTGTATTGGCGCGCGCGGTATGCAGAATTCAATCTTGTCCATGATCGCGGGACGAGGTTTGGCTTGATGTCCGGAGGCAACACTGAGGCTATTTTTGCTTCGTTGCCCCCTGTCGTGAAATGGTGAGGATCACTCTGGCATGGTTGAACTCGGATTTTTTGCACTTATTCTCTCCCTCTGCCTGTCCCTTTATGGCTTGGCGATGGGGGCTTTTTCCCTGTATCGCCCTCACCGCGGGCTCATCTACAGCGGGCGCAACGCACTGATTGGAGTCAATCTGTGCATTTTACTCGCTGCAGGAGTGATGTGGGTGGCTCTACTCACGCACGATTTTTCTGTGAGCTATGTCTTTCGGAATTCCGCTGTGGATATGCCCCCGATTTATTTGTTGACGGCATTTTGGAGTTCGCTCGAAGGGAGCCATCTTCTCTGGTCTACGATTATGTCGTGTGTGGTGACGCTGTCGCTCATCTCAGTGCGGGAGAAGAATGAACCGCTGATGCCCGGTCTGCTGCTTTGCTACGGTTTTTGTTTGACGTTCATGACTCTGCTGTTGGTTTGGGCTTCGGCACCCCTCAGCCGGCTTTTTCCGGTGCAGGAGTTTGGCCAAGGAATGAACGCATTATTGCAGAACCCGTACATGGCTGCGCATCCGCCGAGTCTGTTCACGGGCTACTGCTCTCTCATCGTTCCTTTTGGCTATTCTGTCGCGGCTTTGTTGCGTGGATCCTTCACATCAGATTGGCTGGTGACGGTGCGGCGCTGGACGCTCGCAGGTTGGGCTATTTTATCTGTGGGAATTTTTCTCGGTGGCAAATGGGCGTACGTCGAGTTGGGTTGGGCAGGATATTGGGCTTGGGACCCTGTGGAAAATAGCTCCTTTATGCCTTGGCTGGCAGCGACAGCGTTGCTTCACACGCTTCTCATCCTTGACAAAACCAACCGCCTGCCGCGCCTCGCTTGTGTGCTTGCTGCAACCGCTTTCATTTTAACATTCCTCGGAACATTCATCACACGCTCGGGCGTGATCAGCAGTGTCCATTCGTTTGCCGAAAGCAATATCGGCCCTGCCTATCTCACCTACATTGTATTATGGGCAACGCTTTTTCTCGTTCTGTTGGCGTCGCGCGGGCATCTGTTGCAGGGCGCCGCACAGGCTCAAACGTGGACGGTGTCCAAGGAAAGCGCGTTGCTTTTCACGAACTTTTTTCTTTTGTTTTTGCTTGCTCTGGTGTGCATCGGTACGCTTCTTCCCCTCATTGTTGAAGCAGTGCGTGGCGTCAAGATTTCCATCCAGCAGCCGTTTTTCAACGCCTTTGCACCTTGGATTGGCATCGGACTTGTCGGTCTGTTGGGTGTGGGCAATCTGATGCGATGGAAGAGCGGAAAAATTGAAGACGGCGTCGTAGGTTTGCTGTTCCCTGCTCTCTGGTCGCTGATACTGACGGCTGTCCTTGCTCACCACAAAGGATTGGACGCGAAATCGACGGTGGGATTTTTTCTAGTTCTTTGGACAGCGTTTGTGATGGTCATGGATTTGGTTTACCGGCTCAAGGCTGTGCGCTGGAATGGGCAGGTCCTCTGGAAATTCAATCGCCCTTACTTGGGATCTTGGATCGTTCATCTTGGATTTCTGGTTGCCATTGCAGGATTTCTGGGGGGCTATCGCGGCATCCACGCAGAGGCGGTGATGGGCCCCAACCAGTCGACCGAGTTTTATGGCTATACACTCACGAACAGGGGAATGAGGTATTCCAAGGAGTACAATGCGACCTTTGCGAAGGCGGTGATTGAAGCCAAGGATCCCAACGGCGCGGTCTATGAGATTCTTCCCACGAGAAGCAAGTACACAAACAAAGAAGAGTGGCTCAATGAGATCGGCATTCATTCCACCTTCTGGCATGATCTTTATCTGGTGCTTGCTCACTTCGATTCTGAGAAAAACCAGATTTCCCTTAAAATGCACATCAATCCGACGGTCAAATTCGTTTGGACGAGTTTGGTAGTCATGGTGCTGGGTGCGCTTGTGGGTTTGAGCCATCAGATCAAGCGTCGCACTCTCGAAGTTTCTGCGAACGGCCTTGTGCTCGAGTCGGCCACAGGTGAATTGGATTTGCTGTCTGAGACACTGGCTCCGGTCAAACTGTCACAAAAAGTGCAGTCGGCCGCGATTGTCACCGGTGCTTTGCTTCTGCTTGTTTTCGGATTTTCCGGAACAGCCATGGCCGCAGAAAAGGAGAACAAGGCGCGTCTTCTGTATTCGCAGGAAATGATCGATATCGGCAATGAACTGCGTTGTCCGACGTGTCAGGGTGTGAGCATCCTTGAAAGTGAAACCCCGCAGAGTGTGGCCATGCGGCGTGAAATCGAAAGACAGATGGGCGAGGGCAAGAAGCGTGACGAAATTCTCCGCTTCTTTAGAGATCGCTATGGTGAATGGATCTTGAGGCAGCCTGACGCATCGCAGGCTTTTGGCAAGCTCATTTGGCTTGTGCCGTCCGTAGGCCTGATCTTGGGGCCCGCATGGCTCATTGTCTCGATCCGATCCTCCCGTCGACGTGAAGAGGAAGAGCGGCAGTCGATTGAAAAAGAGCTCAGAGGCTTCATCGACGCCGCGCGGCAGAGAGCCGGAGGCGTGTCATGATTTTTATTCTTTCTCTTGCCGTCGTTCTCTCAATTTTTGTGATCTGGTTTGTCACTTATCCACTTTTTTCTGCTGCCTATATGGACGTCTTTTCTGCATCATACAAGGGTTTTGCGGATGAAGCGGAGTTGCGCCAAGTTTTGCAGTTGCGTGATCAGTTGGTGGAGCGTTTGGTGATGAACACGAGCTCTCATGAGCGGGTGCGTGAACTTTCCGATGCGGAGTGTTTCCAAGCACTGGTGTCTCTGAGTTTACGTCTTCAAAGAGCTGAGCTTCCGTTTCTTCCCAGCGGCGAGACAGCAGTGAAAAGCGATACCGCTGCGAAGGGAGTGTCGTCGGAGTCTGGAAAAGCAACTTTGCCGCTGTTGATTCTCGTTGCCGCAGTCATTGCCGCGCCGGTTCTGTTTTTCAAAGCCTCGGCTGCGTCAGCACAGGCGATCGCAGAACCGAGTGCATCGGAGGGTTCCTTGCAAGGCCAAGCGCCGGCAATGTCTCCGCTTCAAGATCCCGCCCCTCCATCTTTGGTTCTTGTGGAGCCCGGTTATTTCGCTCCGCGCTCCAATCGTTACATGGTCTCTCCTGCGCAGGGTTTTGCTGCCGCTTATCATGTGACAACATTTTCAGTTCCATCCAATGTCACAGGCGGATTCACACTCATTCTTCCTTTGCCCGAGAAAATTTATGACTGGCAGTTGTCGCAGGTGAAGCCGGAATCGCTGGCAAAACAAATCTCTGTTCAGAATCGAGAAGGGCTTCCGGTGCTGACAATCCCTTCGGGAACTCAGGGATTGGCGGTCGAGATCAGCAGCGAATTCAAGATCAGCGGCTCGGATGGCCGCGCGGTCTGGCAGAACAAACGTTTGCCTCCATTGCCGGGTGAGCAGGTCGTGGTGTTGTTTGAGACGGATGGAATTTTACGCTCTATTTTTGGCGAAGTGGCGTCGGATTGGAACATTTGGCCACCGCGCCTTGTCGACCGAGGGACGGGACAGAGCCTCAGGCGGAAGGAGGTGGCCATGAATCCTTCTCTTCCTGCGCGACAAGTTCAAATTCTTTCGCGCGAGTCGTCCGAACCGAAGTCGTTTGTGGAGTTTGAAATCGTCGGAATGGTTCCGCAGCGGACACCGCTGATTGTTTTGGGCGCACTCGTCTTCGCAATTCTTTTTGGCATTGCGGTTTTTGTTTTCGTGCGGGCGACTCGTTGGAGAATTGACAGTCCACAAACCTTGCCCGGGTGATCCGTTGAGCCCTACACTCTGCAGACAGTCTTCGTCCATCAAAGTGATTGTCTCTTGTGGGGGCCTCTATGATTCTCAACAGCTCGACCGTTCAATTGATCAGAAACAATGCTTCTCGACTGGCCAACGCCATCCGCAATAAGGAAGACCTCAACGATTTGGCAACTGCCGGTAATTTCGAGCAGGTTTTTTCTGCCATTGAAGCACTGCTCACACACACGGACATGTATTTTGATGATGAACTTCTGATGTGCCTCGACGATTCCAATTGGCGCAACTTCAAAGCCACGTTGTTGGTTTACACACTCAACATCGTCAATCGCTATGTGGCGACGTCACGCGATGGTTCCATGGGACGCGGACAGCACGACTACACCGGTGCAGCCACACACATGTGATTGCCTCACCTGCGATTCAGTTGCTTGCATGAAAGAGCCATCCCTTTGCGGATGGCTTTATTTTTTCTCGGGAGAGGGTGTGGTGGGAAACTCGCCATTGATGAGTTTCTGAACGGCCTGATGGAATTGAATCACCGTGACGCCTTCTCGGAATAAAATGGGAGGAGGAGCAGTGAAGTCGGAGCCCGCGGGATAAAAGCCCACCGCCGGCAGCCCCGCGAGATCCCACCTTTTGGTCAGATCTTCTGAATCGGGATTCGATTCCGTGAAGTCGACTTTCAGCGCCACGAAGCGCTGTTGAATGACGGATTTCACACCTTCTTCCGTCCAGAGTTCAGCATCCATTTTCAGGCAAGCAGCACACCACTGAGCCCACGCATCGACAAGCAATCCTTTCTTTTCGATTTGTGCTGCCTGCACCGCTTTCTTCCAGTCTTTGTACCAGACCAACTCGTTGCTTGTGTTGTTCACGCTCGGCGGGATTTCCACGGGAGAACCCATCCTTTGAATGGAGGGCAACGCCGTTGCTTCCATGGGAACGAATCCTTTGATGGCAGAGAGTGTGAGCCACAGCGCAAGAAGAGTCAGACCGGTTTGAGCACCCATGGTTGTGATGGGGTGGTTTGCCGAACGGTGTTGCCAAAAAAGAAAGACAATAGAAACGGCAGCGATGGTGAAGACGCCGACCCATGAGGGTTGCGCGTAGAGAAGTGCGAACAGTGGGATCTGGGTGAGAACGCTTTTGAGATAATACAACGCGAGGGCAAACATGAGTGCGGCAAAAATATTTTTCACCAGATTCATCAGCCTGCCGGCACGAGGCAAGCGTTTGATGTGGTGGGAGAGGAGCCCCAGAACTAAATAGGGTGCACCGAAGCCGGATGCAAAAACACTCATCAGTGTGAAACCGTAGAGGGGATCTTTGGTTTGTCCGACTAGGATCAGGAGGAGACTCAAGACGGGGCCTGTGCACGGCGCCGCGACCAAACCTGATACCGCCCCCATCGTGAGGACAGCTGCTTTGGGTGATTGTTTTGAGAGCGGGATACGGTTGCCCAAGTTCTGGAGTCGGGAGAGATCGACAACCCCCAGCATAGAAAGGCCAAGAAAAAACATGAGTGCAGCGAGGAAGAGGTTGAACACTCGGCTTTGCAGCAGTCCGCCGAAGAGTGACCCCGTCATGCCTGCAATGACACCCATGCCGGCATACGCCAGCACGATTCCGACAACATACAGGAACGCGTGCAGCATGGGATGTTCTTTTGATTCAGAGCCATTTTTGTTGCTGCCGTGCGCATGGGCCAGCACGTTCAACGTGATGGGGATCATGGGATACACACAGGGTGTGAGGTTCATCAGCAGGCCGGCGAGAAAGAGTGCAGGGAAGAGAATCCAGCTGCCCGTGCCGAGTGCCTTTTGCACTTGTGCCGTCAGAGTGTCTGTGAGCCGCACATCCGGCAAAGAGGGCGCAGGCCTTGTTGAACCAAAATTCTGAGGCACAGCGGGCGTGATTTGCGGATTTGAAAAAGAAGGCGCAGACGTGGGGAGCTGAGAAGGAAGTCCAAGTCCGATGTCGGATCCTCGCGGCTCCGGACGCGACACTTCTCCCTTGCGCGCCGTGATCAGGAAATAGGAGGGCAGAAGACATGTGTTCACCGAGCATGCTTCAAAGCGAATCCTCAGGAGTCCTGTTTCGTCGAAGGGAATATCCGAGCGGATGATAAAGCGACTGCCTTTTTCATGAATCGCACGCGGTTCATTATAAAACGGATCCTGCACCACTTTGGCCGGTGGCTCGGCTGCACTGTTCAAAAGGATGGGTGCATTGAGAGTGGCGCTGCTCTTGTATTCAAAACGCAACCCTTTTTCGTACAACTTGAAGCCGGCCCGCGTGTCGAGTTCGAGGACTGCCTCAGACAATTTCGGGTTTGTTGTCAGTGAGACAAGTCGGAATTGAACAACATTTGCGGGATCAATCTTGTTGAGTGATTTGATGGGGGCCGTGAACGGGTCTTCCCAAGCATCAGCCTGAAGCACAGGCAGAAGAAGGCCCAGCAGGATTGCAAACAAGGAAAGTGTCAGCGTAAAGACTTGGAAGCGATTGCGCGTTGTTTTCCGCAATGTCACAGTGTCACCGCAATTGAACATTCGATCCCCGACCGGAAGAGAGAAAGATTTATGGCGAAGAGCAATTCACCACAGCTTATTCATTCTATAGCGAACACGCGGTCCGATCACAAAGTTTTGGTGGTTGTTCTCGATGGTGTGGGATGGAAGGATGCACAGGACAACCTGACGCTTCAATTGGGCCAGAATGCTGGATTGCTGCCTTCTGCAGCCTTTGCGGGCGGCAATGCCGTGGCTGCATCGTACACCCCCCACTTGAGCCGGCTCATGCAGAGCAAATTGAGCCGCACCTTGCGGGCACACGGTCCAAGCGTCGGTTTGCCTTCCGAAGACGATATGGGAAACAGCGAAGTCGGCCACAATGCATTGGGTGCAGGACGAATTTTCGCACAAGGTGCCAAACTGGTGAACCAAGCCATCGAAAGCGGCCGATTGTTTGAGGGGCAAGGCTGGCAGACGGTGGCACGCCGAACCGAACTTTCGGCCGGAAAGAACACGCTCCATTTGTGCGGCCTGTTTTCCGACGGCAACGTCCACAGTCATATCGATCATCTTTTTGCTCTCATTCGTGCTTCCAAGTCAGCAGGAGTCAAGCGGGTGCGCTTGCATCTCCTTCTGGATGGCCGTGATGTCGGTCCTGATACAGCAGAAATTTATGAGGGCAAGTTGTCGTCCTTCCTTGCTGAGCAGGTTGATTCCCACTTCGACTGCCGTGTGGCGAGCGGTGGTGGTCGGATGTTCGTCACCATGG
>JBEGJP010000167.1:0-4051 GCA_041184525.1 Pseudomonadota bacterium
GGCAACTACATCCCCCTCATGATCCGCGGCCCCTGATCATCTCAAGTGCGACAAAATTGAATGAACAGAGTCCTGCGAAAAAAGAATTCAAATCTCGATCTGAATCCCCACTTCCATGACCTGCTTGGCAGGAAGCTTATAGTACGTCACGGGCGACTGCGCATTGCGTCCCATGAAGGCGAAGATCTTTTCGCGCCAGATGGCCATTCCCGTTTTCTGGGTGGCAAGCACAATTTCGCGACCGAGGAAGAAGGTGGTGTCGTTGGGCTCAATGGTGAAATCCTGATCGCGGCAGAGTTCCACCACGCTTTGGAAATCGGGGTCGTCCATAAAGCCGAGAGACACGATGACGCGGAAGAGGCCCTTTGCCGGTTGGTCGATAGCAATGCGCTTGTAGCGCGCCACATGCGGCACATCTTTGGTGATGAAGGTGATGAGGATCACCCTCTCGTGCATCACTTTGTTGTGCCTGACGTTGTGGCTGAGTGCGAGCGGGCAGGTCCCCGGACGACCCGACATATAAATGGCCGTGCCTTCCACCCGCGGGTAGCGGCTCGCCTCGAATTCTTCGACGAGTTTGTCAAACGGCAGCGACTGTTCCGCGAGGCCCGCAGCCAGTAGCTGACGCCCGCGGATCCATGTGACCATCAAGACAAACATGGCAACGGCAATGACCAAAGGAATCCAACCGCCGCTGATGATTTTGAGAGAGTTGGAACCGAAGAACGCAAGGTCGATGAATACGAACGGGCCTATCACAAATAGAATCATCAGAGGCGACCATTTCCACACTTTGCGGGCCACCACGAGAGCAAGAAATGTCGTAACAAGCATGGTGAGCGAAACGGCAATACCGTAGGCAGCCGCCATGGAAGACGATTCGCGGAACTCAATGACCAACCACACCGCACCAATGAAAAGCGCCCAGTTGATGAAGGGGATGTAAATTTGTCCGATGGTTTTGTCGGACGTATGAATGACAGCCATACGCGGAAAATAGCCGAGTTGAATCGCCTGCTTTGTGAGCGAGAAAACACCGGAAATCAAAGCCTGTGAGGCAATCACGGTGGCCATCGTCGCGAGCGCCACCATCGGGTAAAGGCCCCAAGAGGGCACCATCCGATAAAATGGGCTTTCCACTGCCGTCGGGTCCTGCAGAATGAGCGCACCCTGACCGAAATAGTTCAGGAGCAAGCAGGGCAACACAAGCGTGAACCAACCCACTTGGATGGGTGAACGGCCGAAGTGCCCCATGTCGGCATAGAGCGCTTCCCCCCCTGTGACGGTCAGGAAAATGGTGCCAAGGATGATGTACCCTTGCCAACCATTGGAAACAAAAAAATCCACGGCATACATCGGGTTCATGGCCGCGAGAATCATCGGATACTGAAGGATCTTGGAAACACCGAGTGCACCCAATGCAAGAAACCAAATCATAGTGATTGGGCCAAAAATTGCGCCGATTCTGTCGGTTCCAAATTTCTGCACGGAGAACAGGAGAGTGAGCACACCAATAGTGATGAGTGGCACATAAGATTCAAAAACGGGAGTCGCTTCCTTCAAACCTTCGAGAGCCGAAAGAACCGAGATCGCAGGCGTGATGATGCCGTCACCATAAAGGAGAGTTGCGCCGAAAATTCCCACAAACAAAATGATCTGTGAGGCTTTGACGTGACTGATTCGGCCGTCTTTGCGAGCCAAGGTTTCAAGTGCGAGAATACCGCCCTCGCCTTTGTTGTCGGCCCGCAAAATGAGCAGCACATACTTCAGACTGATGATGAGCATCAAAGACCAGAAGATCAGCGACAGCGCACCAAGGATGTTGACGGGATTCACGGTAAAACCATGCTCGCCGTGGAAGGACTCACGGATGGCATAAAGGGGTGAGGTACCGATGTCGCCGAACACAACCCCCACAGCCCCAATCAGAAGCTTGTGAAAACTGTCATGGGAATGAGACGACGCCTCTACAGATTCGCTATCCGGTGGATGGGACAATCCTCAACTCCCCTTGCTGTGTCACTTCCGACGGGAACTCCGACGAATGAGATTTTCGCTTTTATCAGAAAAGCCCCGCGTGGGAAGGCCTGCCGCTCTGTGATGCACTCAGATAGAGCAACTATCAGCAGCACCAGCCCATCCACTGGCAGCCAAAGCGTCATCATCATGAAAGATGCAAAATACTGAGGCAATTAGAAGGCGCCAAATCCCAAACGGAATCCCAAACCAAAGCGTTGGCTCGTCGAAGTTTCGAACTGTTCGTCGAATGTGTTTCTGCCCCTGTACTTGCCGAGCTGCACGGTGGCCAGAAGGTCGAGTTTGGAAACAATGCTGGCAGAAACTGAGGATCCATTTTGCCCAGAGAAACGCCATGCCGCATCAAAAGCGAACATTTGCCCCGTGAGACGGCTGCCGCGGTACCATTCCGAAAGCAGACCATACACCGGACCTGATTCGCCAAGGGACGGCGAAAGCCCCAACAACAGGCCGCTCACAAATGATCCGCCGTCCACCTGCGGAAAAGTTTGCAATGTGACGGTACGGTCGAATTCCCAATTCGTCGTATGGCTCGCTCCCCCGAGCCGTGTTTCGACGCGCAGCTCTTTTTCGAAGACCGGCCATGAGAGACCCAAATGCAAGCCCAGCCGCGACTCTGTTCTCACACCACGAGCCAAAAGAGTCACATTTGCGTCCTGATCGATTTCGTCGACGATATTGGGAGAGTATTTGGATGTTGAATTCAACCGAGTGAACCCAGCCCAAACTCCGGCATCGAAGAGACTTTTCTTAAAGACCTGAGCTTCAAAACCAAGGTCGATCAGAAGCGGAAGTCGCGTCTGATATTGTTCCGGAACCGGAAGGTAAGCAGCATACAAAGAAAGACCAGATGCCAGAGCCGAGGAATCGCCAAAGCGCCCTGCACCGCGCCGTGCACCTTCGAGACGCAAGCCTGAAGGGTCGGTAGACGACACCATCGTGCCCGCGCGAAGCTGCGGATCGACCGCCGGAAAACGCTCCGCATCGTTAGCCAAGGCCAACTCGAAGAGCTCTTGCCTGAACGCGTGTGCCGGCGACCGAGATAAGAAATAACGTTCGTTTTCAATTGTTGATTTATTAGCTGTAAAATCGCACATTTTTTCATTCTGCAGGCACACCATATCCATAGCTGCCAGCTCGGGTGGGTTTTCAAGCAAACCGGGGATGCTCGGATCCATTTGACCCGCACCCATGCCCGGCGCTGAAACTGCAACTGCCGGAGCTCCTTCAATCAAGCCGGCAACCAGAATTCGGACGAACTGCTCATCCTTAATAGCTTCCGCTGACCTCAAAGAGGAGGGCAAACTCAAGTTCCCATAGCAGGCATAAAGTTCCGGTCGGCTCATACTCTTGGGCACACACAGTGAGGCCACGGTGGACTCGCCTGACACCGACAAACGGATCGTCCAATCGAGCAGATTCTGCGCCGGCGCATTGAACTCGCTCACACTCGTGCACGAATGCATACGTCCAAGAAACAAATTCCACGGACTCTTCTCCGGAGTCAGCACGGTACTGAACACGCGGCACGCCTCCTGAGAATACAATGGCCACAGGAGTTCGACGCGCAACGAGACACCTTCCGCCAAGTCCGGAGGAACAATCCGCCGGATTTCAAAATCATCCGTATCGACTTCCATCGGCTCGGGATTCATGCTCTTGGAACGCACCATCGGCAATGCGGCCTGCTTTGCGATACTGGAGTTGACGATGTCACGCTCCACTTTCTCGAGCTTCTCGAGGAGGAACTTTCGAAATAAATCAGCTCTATTTTGTGATGCGTTCATACGAATCAGAACAACGTTTTTGTTTGACTTTTCATCCACAATCACGTGTTCGAAATTATACATTTTACCAAAGCCGATGTAGATGAGCTGCACTGGTTTGCGTTCGGGCGGAAAAGAGACAGGCTCAGGAAGACGGTCATCTTTTCGCGGCATATCGTGTATCGATGTCACGAGACCACTTGCCGGAGATGCATCTAAAAGTGCAGCCAAAAGCAGTCTTAAAAATT
>JBEGJP010000168.1:0-4773 GCA_041184525.1 Pseudomonadota bacterium
CAATTTTAGTCAAAGCAAAACGTCGGTTGATGCGTCTCCCCCCAGACTCGGAACAGAAGGGTGTGTTGATGGGGCTCATCTTCCGTTATGAGGCACTCTTGCAAAGATCCCACGCCGGAGAAGATTGCGATGAGGAAATGGAGAATGTGGAGAGCCTTCTCGAGAGTGAGTTCGAAGCATGAAATTTGAGTTTTTTGAGTTCACGCGCTTGCGTGCTGAGTTTCCGTCATGAACTCGACTCAGCGCGATATTTTATCCAAAAGGCTTGCTGATGAACTCATTCAGCAGTGGCCCTCCATTGAAACAGAATTGCTTTCTGTTGCTCACGACCCCGATTTCGCAACCTATTTGCGAGAGTACCGAGGCATCGCAGGCCAGTTGCCATCTCGCCCTCGCTGTCGGGACATGGGTCGCCTCATCTCAGATTCCCTTTTGTCACGCCTGACGGATTGTTTGCGCAGTTCTCTGTCGTCAGAGACGCTGGATAATACGAACTGGGCTCAACTTTTGCATTCCTTTGAAGGTTTGTTCAATTTGGCGCTCTATTTTTGGCATGCGCCAAGTGAACGTAATTTTCAGTTCAGGACGGTGGTGCATTTTTCTGAGATCGCCCCTGAACCCGTTTTGGTGCGTCAACTGGGTGTCCCGGAGTTTTTTCTTCGTATCACGGAGTGGGGGGTTCAATTTTCATCTACGGATGACTTCGCTCCCTTTCCGTTCCGCCATTCCTTGGCAATGGGATGTCACCTCTCGGGTTTTTCATGGGATTGTAGTTCCGAGTCAACGTGGGTTGCCAACGCTCTGGCAAAAATCAGGGTTGTTCAACGCGAGTTTTGTCAGTTGATAGATGAATGGGAGCATTGCAACTCGATATTGGCTCACAAGCAGTTTTCGTTGAAGAACTCAGCGAAAGTCCAGACGGATGAAGTGCAGCAGCAGTTTTCAGAAATAGCGCGTTCGAGGGATCTCTTGGCTCATTGGTGCGCCACGTCGGCAGCTGATTTCCAAGTCTTTGTTTCTGACGGCCTCTCCGCTTCGAATTTGCATCCTGATTTGCAAGCCGAACTTGCAGCTGTGGATGCACTGCTGTTGGCCGGCTTTCAGAAGTTTTTTCTGCCGGCATCAGTCAGCCGGCACGTGTACTCTTCCGACGTCATCGAAGTTTTTTCTCGGTTCACTCAGGAAAGGCTTCGAGTCGTTCCTGATGATGTCTATTGTGTGCTCTCTCAATTGTCTTTCAACTTGGCTCTCGATTCTGAAGTCGACTGGCAGAAGCCTCTTTCGCTTCTTGGCCTCAAAAGTTTTAACTGGTCTTTGAGTGCCGATCCTTCGGCAGCAATCAAGTCGGTGGCTTGGGCTTTCACTCCTGAGGAGCATCAATTGCTCACGGCTTGCTTCGTCTTTGCCCTTCAAGCTAAATCAGAACCCAATTGTTTGGACTCTTATTGGTTGCAAAGCGCTGCTAGTTTGGTGGAAATGCCGGGCACATTCATGCGCGGGAAGAAATCATTTCGCCACTTGAACCTGCCTCAGCAACAACGGAAAGACGTTCTTGAAAAGGCGCAGCGGTGTTTTGCTCATTTCGAGTCGGACACGAATTCAGAGAATAATGAAACGGCCAGATATATCTCTGAGTTTTTGCGTTCCGATATCAATTTGTCCTGAAGTTTTTTGCGTTCCGATCTCAGTTTGCCCTGAAGGTTTTTGCCTCTTTTTTTTGACGGAGGGTCACGCATGACACAAGAAGGAATTGAGCCGCGTCGTCGGGCTGCCGTCGATATCAAGCTTCTTCGTTTGGAGTTGGTTCCTCGCGGACGGACCCCTTGTGAATCGATCTCTCACTTTTGGAGTCCTGCGCAACCCACTGAAAATCTCACCCCTGATGCTGCGGCTCAGGCATTGAAGGTGGAAGTTTGGGCCCCACAAAGCGTCGTCAAAGAAAGATACAAAAAACTCCAGATGCGCTATCCACCGGAACAATTTCCAGAGAAACACACGATCCTAAGACCAGCGGCAGAGCTCTTGTCTGATCCCGTGCTGCGGCTGAATTGGTACTGGCAAAGTGCTCTCATACCTGTGATGTGGTCGGAGAAACCCGCAACTGAGTCTCCCCTGTGGAACCATGAATCCTTTGGTTCACCGGTGACCCCTCAATCGGCGCTCGCTTCTTTGTCACAGTCATTCCAAAAGTTGGGTGGTTAAAAAAGTCAGATAAGAAGATTCGTTGGGGGGTAAGAAAGTCAGATCAGGAGATTCGCCTCAAAGAGGCGTGACTGTCGTTGCCTTGGCTCCTGCGACAGGTTTTGCATAAATTTCATCAAACGAGGCCGACTGGCTGACCTTGACCTTCAAATCTGCCCCCAGCATGAGCTGGTCACCCATTTTCCCGATTCCTAATTTTTCCCACGCCCAGAATTCTTTTGTTGTCATCGCCTTGATGATGTCCTCATCGGATGTCGTGGCATCCAGAGAACTCAGGTTTTCAAGCAGAATATAATTGCTCGCATCTACGCTGATTTGTGCATCCAGCTTATCACCCGACGTTACTGTTCCGTTGTTGGAATAAAAATATAAAGTGAATGGGGAATTTTGAAGATTTTTTGAGCGGCGATCGCTCCACTCTGCCGCCGTTGAACGTGCGGGATACTCAGCTGGATTCGATTTGCTTGACGAAGAATGTGAGAGATCGCCATAAAGATCGACAGGGGTCGACAGTTTAGCCAGCATCGAAGGAAGTTCGTAGTTGGCATCGGGTGGAACGCCGTTGCTTGCGGGGCTATTGCACTTTCTTGACAAACTTTGTGTCGACTTGAGGGCCTTGGGCGAAGAGGGGCGAGTCGTGCTCAAGACCCCCGTGTTGCTGTCTGCCCATTGGAACTGTGCTGACGCGCAGGGCGTGCTTGCATCCTGACGCTTACAAATCAACATGTCTCCGGTTTTGAAACTCATGCTTGGCAGAACAGCGCCATACGTCTTTGCCAAATTCATCCATGATTCACCGAAGCAATCTTTCAGCCAAGTGTCACCTTCAACGGGTTGGTTCACGAAAGGCACCAGAAGCTCCCAAGTTCTTCCTCCGGCTTCAAAGGTCCCTTTGAAATAAGCAACTTGAATGGACAGTGACTTGAATGTGTACTTCTTGTCATAAGTGTTCCAGAGATTGTCGGAACCACGTATTCCCGTCAAATTGGCAAGGTCGAAAGCGGCTCCTTCAAAGAACCCGTCTTTACCGAAGCCACTGCCGCCGCCGAGCAGTCTGACTCCCCCTGTCTGAGAAGCATCTCCCTCCAGCTTGTCTGTTGTTGTGAGAGAAACTCCTGTGACCCAAAGCGAAACCTGCGACGGTGAGATGCATTGACCTTCGACTTGCACTTGAGGAGTCAGACCGACATGGCAGTTTGTCGAAGTTGCTCCTGTTGCAAGATTCAGTGTCGTGGGGAGGGCCAGTTTGAATGCCAAATTGATGTTCGAAGACGCGTCAGATGAAGTCGATGACGGTCCTTCATGGTGTCTCTCCTTGCCTTTGCAAGAAAGCGTCAAGACGAACGCTGAGCAATAAATAAACAGAGATGGCTTTCGCAGCATGATGAACCCCCGCCGTTGTCAATTGAGTTCGAAGAATTCGACAAGAATACACAATCAGAGGTGTTCAGTCAGGTGTCAAAAAAGGAAGGCAACAGCGTGTCGTTGTTTTGCATCAACTCATTTCAGTGAGGGTGAAAGTTTGAAAACAGCGACACTGGATTTAAAATTTGACGTGCGGGTGAGTGCATCGTTGAATACGAAGTCGCAAACGTCCATTGTGAACTGGGAACTTTGCTTTCCATTCTATCCAAACTTTAAAAGGAGGCCCAGAGCCTCAGCCATCGTGTAGACGCCATTCTCCAGTTGATTCCGGAACAGACGTTCACACAAATCAAGAGCTCCATCTGCAAACAGTCGTCTTGAATGTGCGACGTGCGTCAGGCGCAGTTCTTCACTGTCTTGACTCATGAACAGGGAATGCTCTCCCACGACCGCTCCAACGCGAGTTGATGCAATACGATCAAACGGAATTGTCGCTGCGTGAGCAAGAGTGCGTGCTGTCCCGCTGGGAGCATCTTTCTTTTGTGTATGATGTGATTCCCAAAGCGAGAGATCAAAACCGAGTTGTCTTGCCAAATCAGACACGGACATTCCTGATCTCGTCTTTGCTTGGAGAATCTCTTCGAACAAATAAATTCCTCTCGAGAAGTTCGACGACACGACAACGGGATAGCGTTTTCCTAGCTCATGAATTTTTGCAGTTTGGCTCTGCGAGTGTCCCGTCGAGCCGATCACGACGCCGGAGATTTGTTTTTTAGGGGGGCAATTGAGGAGTCCGTTCACGAGAACCTCAGTGCCTTCGGGAAGCGTGACATCGATGAGAACAACTCGATCATCAGCCAACTTCTGAACCGCCTCTATTTTTCCATCGACTCCAACAAAGTCTTCGCGTGGCAGCGGCACCACGTGGAAAGCTTTGTCGTGACTTGCAGCAAAAATCCTTTTGCCGAGTCGGCCTGATGCACCTGCGAGCAAGAGAGTGTTCATTTTTTCTATACTTTCATCGGGTTAAAGTTTTTTAAAAAATCTTGAAATCTCTGTTTGACAACTTCCAATCGAGAGACTACTCACCACGTTCTCCAATCTCAACGATTGAAGAAGTTCTTTGAAAAGAGAAGAAAGAAGTCACAGAGTGCGGGAAGAGCCGCGCGCAAGGGCGAGAGGATTCGGGTGGTGACATTCGGAGAG
>JBEGJP010000169.1:0-26041 GCA_041184525.1 Pseudomonadota bacterium
GTCCGAATCTTTCGTTTCCATCAAAAATCTTCCTCTTGCGCCTTCACAATAAGAATTGCACGAGCGCAGGCTCTGAATCATTCGATGTTCTGAATTCCTTTTCGGAAGTGTGAAAAATGGACGAAGTGAAAATAGGGTATTGCGGTGTTGTGGATGCTGGTTTGGTGGCATTTCTGACTGACTTCGAGAGAAACGAGGCGGGCCTCATAGGCGAAAGGCAGGCGCGGCCGCACATCATGCCCTGTCAGCGCAATGTCTTGGAATCACTTGAATCCGGCGCTTTGGATTTGGCGGTCGTCTCGCTGGACGAAATTCTCTTTCACACGCTGAATGTGCCCCATTCTCAGGTGCGTATCCTAGGTTGTCTTTTTGTCGGAGACTGCCGAGCCTTGGTTTCACTCTCAACAAGCCGAGAGTCTCGGGCCCCCCGCATTCTCGGTGCAGCACAACCGGATGCGGCAATCTCCAAATGGGAAGAAATCAGCTGTGCATTTGATCTCAGCTGTGATGCCGATGTTGCGGAGGCCGTGCCTCCCTGTCACTTGGAACGGGAGATGTTGGCAGGGCGTTTTGCCCTGTTGGAATTGAATTCGTATTGGGAAGGTCTTGCGGGAATGAGACGTGGCCTCATCCGGAGTGCCGTGAAATCGGATGATTTTGGTTTGCCGAAAAGTTATTCTCACATCCTCGTCGTGAATCACAGTTTTCTGAAGTCGCAGGAGGCATGGCTCAGGCAACTTCAGGGCAAGCTGTCACGCTTTTACTCGAGCGCACTGAACGACGCCGACAGGCTTGCCGAGCAATTGGTGCGCGCACAAGCGTTTGCTTGTCGGCCGGATTTCGGATTCGTTCGGGCCAGCCTGCGTATTTTGGCTCCACATTTTGAAAGTTTTATTCATTCCCGAGGGCGATTGGGTGTTCAAGATCTGGTGCCCTACCTCAGGTGGTTTCAGGCGCGTGTCTTGCAAAAAACAGGCACCTCCATTTCGGCCCCTGCTGTGTTGCAAATTGACTCGCTTCTTTGCGACGTTTGGGATTGAGTGTTACTTTTGCGCATGTTGAAGGTCGGAGGGAGACCTGCCATGCCTATTTTTGTTTATGTTCCAACCGATGAAAACTCTGAGTTTGCCGAACATTCGGATCGCGAGTGCTGTTATTTTGAAACTTTGCAATGGTCGAATGAGGCCCCTCTGAGTGTTTGTCCTGATTGCGGCCAACCCATCCGCCGCGCGCTTGCGGGTTTTGCTCTCGCAGCGAAGCAGAGTGCAGACCCGTTGAAAAATGCGGCTGAACGTTTGGGCTCGGCCATGGACGAAGGGCTGGCCAGTGGAGCGCAGGACAGAGCGGCTTCCGGTTCGGCGAATTTTCTTTCCTCAGGCAGCGACTCCTCTGCCAAGCGCGCCGCCCGTCTCGCATATAAACATATCTGCAGCGGAACCTGTCGGCATTGAATGAATTCTCGCTCGCACCATCATTTCAAATAGGTTGAATATTCTTTCCCTGAGGAGTGAAGTTCCGGAGGGAAGAGACGTGTTGAGTGCGATATTTCTGAAAAACAAGTTCGGTGCAATGCGGATGCACATTGCACTCCGCCTTCTTCAAACGACACTTCTTTTGCTTTGCGCAAAAGGGAACAGCGCGAACGCGCGAAGTCTTGCATCTGTGCGGCCGGATTCCTACCGCGTCGAAGTGTTCAGCAGTCGATCTGACAACAGACCTCGCGTGGTAAATGTTTGGGCACAAGCCAATGTGGACGGTGAACCCTACCGTGCTCTGATGCCCCCTGATTTCATTCAAGGCAAAGAGGTTGAATTTGATTTTCGCTGGAGTGCGGGCGCACCTGATGCGGGTCAGAGTCAAAAAGTGGAAATGCAATGGAAATGGAAGGCGGGCGATGTTTGGAAGTCGACTCTTTTGGGTGAGGGATTTCGTGATCCGCAGTCGGGGCAATTGATTGTCGTGCCGGCAATCCTGCGTTGGGGCGAGCCAAACTCAGGATTCATTTCAATGCGATTCCTCATCCACAGTGAGAATGGTCAAATTCGTCAGGATGGTGGGCCGGGGGCTGAATTGCAGTTTCAATTGGGCAACCGTGAGCCCACCGCCTTGCTTCATTTCTCTGATCAGTGGAGCACCGGAGTTCAAGGTGAGCTCATCGCCGGAGAAACCTTTGAAATTGAATATTCGCCGTCACGGATGGAGCAACAATTCGGCGGCCCGAGCGATGGCCTGACGCCTTGGTGTTTGCTGGCGAAAATTCAATTTGATGACGGTCCTGTTCAGTCGGTGTCTTTGCTGGCAAATCATCAGTCCCATGCCGAGAAAGTGGTTCCCTTCATTCCCACTCTTTCCATTCCGCGCTCTGCGCGGCGCATGACGCTCTGGTTTGTCTCATTCCACAACGCAGTGAGCTATTTTGATTCAAATTTCGGCGCGAATTATCATTTTGTTATCAGACAGCCTTGAGCTAGACTTCTCTCCGCGGCGCTCAGGGCCGAGTGCCGTTCATTTCTTGCGGAGAGTGTTATGCGTCTTTCAGTCTTTTTTGCTGCAGTCATCTCGACGACGATGGCTTCTGTTGGCTTTGCTTCAGAAAATGCTTCCTTCTCGGTCGCGACGCAAGTTCTCAAGTTCGGCTATTCAAAGCTCAAAAGTACGCCTGCGGATGGCGCGTCGACATCCTCCAGCCAAGTTTATTCGAATTTTCTTGGTCTTGGTGCTGAATCCGAAGCTCCGGCCTATGTTGAACTTGGTTTCAAAAATGGCGATTATGTGGCCTACCTCTATCCGATGGGTTCTGCCTCCGATCGATCGGTGTGGCTGGGCAAGGCGCTCTCCGAAAATTTGGAAGTCGGTGTTGTCTTCGGCGGTCATAGCAAATCGTTCACTTCAGGCGAAAAACAGAACGACGGCACAACGTTGAAAAGTATTGACGCCAGCCAGTTCGGGGTTTTTGCAATTCAATCCCTCGAACTTTTTGGGCAAGACTTCGAGTTGACCCTCACTCCCTCAATCTCAATGGCTTCGGGAAAATATGAGGAGTCTTACGCCAATACCGAGGAACTCGGTTACGGAGCAGCGGCTGAGCTCATTTATCAGCAAGAAGTGGCTAAAAACCTGACTTTCGGTACGGGATTGAGTTTGGATTGGAGCACAAACAAGCTCAAAAAAGCCGGAAAGGAAACAGCCACCGTCACAGACTCGGATGTTGGCTTTCATTTGGGCCGTATCCGTTGGAGTTTGTGAGGATAAATTTTTCCTCGACGGTCGAACTCTTGACACCGGTACAGCTTTGCCACTCAAGTTCAAAAACAAGGGTGCTAGTGTGCTGATGGAACTCACAGGAGGGTCTCGTATGGCCATAAATAACGTCAAGCCACAGAATTCACCCTCTACCAATGCCCCTCTGGCTCAAAAAACAACCACCGATGCGGGTAAGACAGAGGGCGTTCAGGCCACAAAAATGGCCGCCAATGCCTACGCGAAATCAGCACAGCCGCAAGCACAACAGGCAGCGGCCAATGTTCAAATCTCCCCGCGTGCACGTGAATTGAACATGGCACGGCAAGTTGTCGATGCCACACCTGATGTGCGCGAAGACAAAGTGGCCAAATTCAAGGCCATGATTGAGCGCGGCGAATATAAGCCAGACTCCGGAAAAATAGCGGATGGGATTCTTGCCGAGGCGATCCGGGATGAGCTTTCCAAGTCTCCGGAAGTTGCCCTGAGCTGAGCATTGAGGTGGAGCCATGAATGAGCTTCTCAAACTCTTGGCCCAGTTTCAGCAATGTCTCCAGCAGCAAATGACAATGATGGAAGAGCTCCTCGTGATCATCGGGCGCGAGGCCGAGCTTGTCGTGTCATTCTCGCTGCCGGAGTTTGAGAGACTGGTGACAGAGAAAGATCAGGTGGTGCGTTTGGCACAGGCCGCTGAAGAGCGACGTCTGCAGATTTTGAAGAAACTCTGCTTCATGATGGCGTTCGATGCACGCGGCAGGCTGCCGAGCCTGAGTGAGTTTCAGTCGGTCGGACGCGCCTATGCGCAGAATGTCGAGCGCCTGATCGACCGCGACACTCAGATTCAACTGAACGCGGCCTTGGACGATGTCGAAAGAGTTTCTGCCCTGTACCGCAGCGCCTTTTTGCATGCTCAACCTCGGATCGACGAGAATAAAAAAATTCTCCGTGCTTTGGCTGCCAACCTGAAACGTTCGGTGAACTTTTTGCAGGCGCAGGCAGCGGGTGGCAAACGCTATGATGGCCGTGGCCAGAGTGTCGACGGAGCACCGTCAGCGACTGCCGCTTTTGTCCGTGTGAGGGCTTAACGTATGCCAACGGGCCTCCATCATATCCTCAACGTCGGCAACCAATCGCTGGGCAACTCACGGCTGGGAATTGAAGTCACGGGCCACAATATTGCAAACTCGCAAACACCCGGCTTCAGCCGTCAGCGTACTGAGGTCACTTCCAACAATCCCATCGAATACGGCAATCTGATTTTGGGTCAGGGTGCCGATGTTTCCAGTATTTCACGCGCCCACGACAAGTATCTCGAACACGCGTTGCGACAAGAGACGCAAACACACGGCAGGGCGGAAACATTTGAACACAACATGTCCCGCCTTGAAGGCTTCTTTAATCCGGATCTGACTTCGACTGTTCGCATGCGCATGGACTCATTCGGCAGCGCTCTGCGCGATTTTGCCGGCACGCCGGAAGAGCCGGCGATGCGGATCAACCTTTTGGAATCGGCCAATACCCTGACAACGACATTGAACGTCACCCACAGCAATGTTTCGCAGTTGCAGGCGGACATTTCAGAGGAATTGTCAGTGGACTGCGGAGTTGCGACGCAAAAACTGAAGGAAATTGCCCAGCTGAACAAAGAGATTCTTGCTCAGCAAGGGAAGGGGTCGACAGCCCCCAATGACCTCGAAGATCGTCGCGATTTGGCGCTCAAAGAGATTTCAGCTCTGATGGATGTTCAAACCTACCATGATGATCGCGGATTGATTACGGTGCGCGGCCCGGGGAGCAATCTGCTTGTGGACGGAATTTACGCCGCCGAAGTCAGCATGGTCCGCGAGAGTGCTACGGAGCAGCCGAAAATTGTTTTCACCGACTTCGCCAAGTCCAAAGCCAATGATGTGACCGACATGTTTCGCAAAGGGAAAATGGCGGGCCTGCTTGAAGTACGCGATAAATATGCGCAGGGTGTTCGCGAGAACCTCAATGAATTTGCATTGAAGTTTGCACAGAACTTTAATGAGGTTCATGCAAAAGGATTTGGGCGGGGGGAGTTTTCCCAGCACAGTGGTCGTGACTTTTTTGAGGGCATTGATCCGCACTTGGAAGCGGCGCAGCACATTTCTGTTTCACGTCTCATTCAACAGGACACCAATGCCATTTCTGGTGCCATGAGCGCCGACACGCCGGGCGACAACGTCATTGCCAATGAGCTGATCAAGTCTCTGAATAAGCCGACGTTCGAAAAAAACACGTCTTCGGCGACCGGTTTTTACGACAATTTTGTTGCCAAATTGGGGACTGTTTCGATGTCTGCCAAGAGCGATCTCAAGGCGGCGCAGATCGTGAAAGCCAACGTGGAATCGCAAAAAGAACAAATGTCGGGAGTCTCTTTGGATGAAGAGGCAGCCAACATGCTCAAGTACCAGCATTTGTTTACAGCAAGTTCGAAGATCATCAGCACGGCCGATGAACTGTTTAAAACCGTGATGGAACTCAAACGCTGATAAGAGGGGTTTGCAGCCATGCGCGTGACGGAACGTATGAAATATGATGCCACCGAGAACCGCGTGAATCAGGCGCGGGCCATGTCGATGGACGTTCAGGATCAGGCAGCCTCAGGGAGAAAATTGCGCTCCATCAGTGATGATCCCAGCGGCACAGTGCGGGTTTTCCGAAACCGCACCAAGCTGGAGAATATCAATCAATTCCGTCGTTCAAATGATTACGTTGAGGGGTTCTTGGGTAAAACTGAAGATTCCATGCGCGGCATCACTGATATCCTGATTCGGGCCAAAGAGCTTGCCGTTCAGCAGTCCAACGGTGTCTGGGATGCGGGCTCGCGCAATACGGTAGCCTTCGAAGTCCAGCACCTTGCCGATCAGATTGTCCAGTTGGGCAACTCGACGTATGGCGACAGGTTTATTTTTGGCGGATTTCAGACAGCAACCCCCCCTGTTTCCGGAGATGGTCACTACGCGGGTGATGACGGCCTTATTTATGTGCAACTTGATGAAGACAACTTCCGCCCCATCAATATCCCAGGGCGGAGAATTTTCGAGATTTCGGTCAAGGACGCCGGCCCTGAAGGCAAAAATGTGGCTCTGCTGCGCATTGTTCAGGACTTTCGGAAAGCGCTCGAGACAAACGATAAAGAAGGAATTTTTCTTGCCAGCAGCCGCCTCGACGGCGCGGTCACGCAGATGGCTGAATTGACGGCCTCTTTGGGCGCACGACGCGCCGCCGTCCAAGATGCAGCTGTGCGGCTCGACAACCTTGAAAGTTTTATCATGAAAGACAACGTGAACATTGAAGCCTCTGACCCTGTGAGTACCGCCTTGGATATGAAGCGCGCCGAAACAGCGCTTTCCTACACCATGAATGCCAGTGCGAAGGTGTTGGGTCCCAGTTTGATGGACTTCCTCAAGTAAAGTCAGCTTTTTTTGAACTGCTGCTCGGCCCTGAACTGGGCGTGTGATTTCAGGCGCAGCGCAATAGCGGCTTTGCTTTCGTCTGTTTCGGCATCACAGAAAGGTTTGTGCGACAAAGAAAATGTCGACAGGAATTTGTCTGTAAGAGGCTCATTCACATATTCAAGAGAACCTGCAGCGAGGATGGAGCGCGATTTTTTTCCGCTGGAAATGGTTTGTCCGACAAACCAGCCCGCAGCTGCGAGCGCTGCCTTGACACAGGTGGCACTTGAGTATGTCACAAGACGGGAGTGCGCAGCAGAAAACTTGAAAACGTCGCTGAAGAGTTCAAATGTCCAGAGCCAAGGGTGGCTGGCAGGCGAGAAGAAGTCATAAAAAATAAAATCTGCTCGCAGTTCAGGTCGCGTTTGATGGAGTTCACGGATCGTGGTGCGAAAATCGCCTTGAAGAAAATGCCAGCGGAGCGTCCGTCCTTCTGCTGTTTGCCATTCTACGTCATTGTCTTTCAAAGTCCGTTCGAGGAAACTCGCATGCCTCTGCACAGAGGGAAAATGATCGCGGGCCGCGAGTGCTGCACTGAGCCCCTGCTTCTCCAGATCGAAACTGTAGACCTCGATGTCTGTGCAGTGTTCGGAATGCGCAAGGAAATCAAGAAGCGCCAGAAGTTGAGCGCCACAGCCGGTGCCAACATCAAACACTGTGACTGTGCTCTGATTCCAATGCAGCAGCCCGCTGGCCTCAATATAAAGCTGACGGGCTTCACGTTCGGGTCCAACGCTTCCGTGAAGAATTTCTCCTGTGCCGCGGTGCCGGAACGACAGGACGCCGTTGTCGAGTGTTTCGAGAGTGTATTCGTTTCCGTGTGAGAGAGTCACTTTTTGCTCCGAGGCATGCCAAACATTCCAGCCCTTCATAGGCATGGAATGCCGAAATTTCAAAGAGTTTTCAGTTAAGGCCAGATGTGTTAGCGTTTCGCGGTATTCCCTGCGGAAGCAGGGAACTGAGGGAGTTCAGTCACATGACTTCGAGTGATCTGGTTTTAAGTGTCAGTCATTTGCATCACAGTTACGATGCGCGTGGTCCTGTTCTTGATATTCATGACTTCCAACTGAAGCGCGGCGAGTTGTTGTTTCTGCATGGCCCCAGCGGGAGCGGCAAAACCACCCTCCTGAGCCTGATCACGGGGATTCTCCCTATCCAGAAGGGGCACGTCAGGCTGCTCGGACAGTCGGTCGAGAAGCTCTCCTCGTCGCAGCGTGACAGGCTCAGGGCGATGCACATGGGATACATTTTTCAGGTCTTCAATCTGCTTCCATTTTTAACAGTGCGCGAAAATATTCTTCTTCCGGTACGAATGAACAAGGCGAGGGCGGAGAAGATTTACTCTTTTTCTTTTGATGAAGAGGCGCACCGACTGGCCGAAAAACTCTCAATTTCGCATCTCCTCGACTCACGTGCCGGTGAGCTGAGCGTCGGCCAGCAACAGCGAGTGGCTGCGGCGCGCGCTTTGATCGGGAATCCCGATCTCCTGATCGCAGACGAACCGACCTCCGCGCTTGATTCCGACGCGAGGGAATCTTTTCTTCGCACTTTATTCGAACAGGCACGGGAGCAAAATTCCTCTGTTTTGTTCGTCAGCCACGATCGATCTCTCATGCCTCTTTTCGATCGTGCGCTGGCTCTGGGCGAAATCAACCGTGCGATGGCGAGGGTTGAAGCATGACGTTGCTGAATATTCTTTGGAAGAGCCTTTGGAACCGGAGGCTCACATCGACTCTGACGATCCTCTCCATTGGCCTCAGTGTGATGCTTCTGCTTGGCATCGAACGAATTCGAGCGGGCGCGCGGGAGAGCTTTTCCAGTACCATTTCTCAGACCGATCTCATTGTCGGCGCCAAAGGCGGAACCATCCAGCTTTTGCTTTATTCGGTGTTTCGCTTGGGCAGCGCGACAGCAAATATCTCTTACGATGCCTACAGGGCGTTGAAAGATCATCCGGCAGTGAAGTGGGTGATTCCTTATTCCTTGGGCGACAGCCATCGCGGTTTCCGAGTGGTGGGAACCACCGACGAGTTCTATACGCACTACCGCTTCCGGCAGGATCGTTCCGTCAGTTTTTCCGAGGGGCAAGCCCCCGCCGGTATTTTTGATGTCGCTCTTGGCTCAGAAGTGGCCGAGAAACTCGGCTATCGTTTGGGCGATTCTGTGGCTGTGGCGCATGGCGTCACCGATGGACCTGCTATTCTGAACCATGATGACAAACCCTTCAAAGTGGTCGGCATCCTCAACAAAACAGCAACGCCCATCGATCGTTCCCTCTACATCACGCTCGAGGGCCTCGAGGCCATCCATATGGATTGGCAACAAGGGGTGCCTCCGCGCCGCGGTGAGGGAACCCCTGCCGATCGTATCCGTAAGGAAAATGTGAAAATCAGCCAAATCACCGCCGTTTTGTTGCGCACAAAGAACCGCTTGGAAACGCTCACGTTGCAGCGCGAAATCAACACATTTCAAGGCGAGCCGCTGATGGCGATCATCCCCGGTGTGGCTTTGAGCGAATTGTGGTCGGTTGTTTCCTATGCAGAAGATGGACTTCGTTTGGTGTCGTGGTCGGTTTTGGTGGTGGGCCTCCTTGCCATGTTGATTGCGCTCTACACTTCGCTTCAGGAACGTCGCCGCGAAATGGCGATCCTGCGCAGTGTCGGTGCGGGTTTGGCCATGGTGGCGCTTCTACTGGTGTCGGAAGCTTTGATTCTCACAGTCCTTGGGACGGCACTGGGTATTGCGCTCACTTATGGAGTTTTGTACGCGGTCCAACCGACTGTCGAGTCCAATTTTGGGCTTTTGATTCCCTTGCAGTCACTCAGTTTGATGGAGTGGATTTTCGTGGGCGTGATTTTGGTTTCCGGTTTTTTGGTGGGTGTCGTGCCCGCTATGAAGGCGTATCGCAATTCTCTGGCCGATGGTTTGGCGGTGCGCTTCATTCTGCCGGTGTTTGTTTTGTTGAGTTCTTTCACTGCGCAGGCCAAGGAGCTCGAAATCGCCTCCAGCGTCGGCTGGCTGCGTGAAGTTGCCAGCGAGATCACCTGCGGAGGAGCCAAGGTGGAGCTGCTGCCTGCCGTTGTGCCAGCAGGCACCGACCCGCACACCTATCAACTCACGCCGCGTTCGAAAATGGCGTGGGCCAATGCCGACATTCGTCTCATGATCGGTGCTGGCTTCGAAAGTTGGAAGGAAAAGTCGGCGGGTCCATCGGGCAAAGTTTTTTACGCCGGCAAAGGGGTCAATTTGCGGACCGTCGATCCGCAATCGGCAGCGGCTGCCGATCCGAAATCCGAAGAGCAGGGGCATTCCCACACCAAAGGGGCATCCGCACAGGATCCGCACATTTGGCACTCGCCGCGAATCACGCGTGAAGTCGCTCTCAATATGTACAATTTCCTCGCTCCCCGTGCTCCCTCCCTGCGCTCGGAGTGGGACACATGCCTGCGGAATTTTGTGCAAAAGACGAAGAAATCTGAGGCTGCCGTGCACAGCATCATTTCCACCATCCCCTCGTCCCGTCGCATTTTGGCCACCAACCACGATTCCATGGGCTATTTCGCAGAGATGTTCGGCCTCAAAGTGATCGCCGTAACGGGCCTCTCGAGTGAAGCGCAAATCACTCCCGGGCAAATGAAACAGGCCATTGAGGCCATTCGGAAGTCCGGCGCTCCTGCTGTCTTCCTCGAGAGCGCTCTGCCGCCGGATACGATGAAAAAGGTCGCCGCAGAGGCTCGGGTCAAACTGGGAGGTGAACTTTTTACAGACGGATTGGCCGCTGCAGGAACTCCTGCCGGAACCATCACAGGTTTGTGGGAAACCAACGCCGAGACGATCGCCAAGGCCTTGCGCCCATGAGGTACACCTCACAATGAGTTTGGTCTGGGAGAATTTGGTTGTCGGGTATCCGAGCCGGCCGGCGCTCAACCGTCCTTTTTCGGGACGTTTGGACGACGGTGGTATTTATGCCGTCATGGGGCCGAATGGATGCGGGAAATCGACCCTGCTGAAGACGTGGCTTGGTTTGCTGCCGGCGCAAGAAGGCAGCGTCCAAATTGGCACGCTCCGTTCAGAGAAATTTCACTCCTCGTGCGCCTACGTGCCCCAGTCGCAAAAAGTGAACAAGTATTTTCAAATCACGGTTCAGGACTTCGTGATGCAAGGTTTTGGTCCCAAACCTCCGCCGCGCGAAGAGGCTCTCTTGCGCGTGAGAACCGCTTTGGTGGAGTGGGACCTGAGTGCCGAGGCACAATCCTCCTTTCATTTGCTGAGCGGAGGCCAGAAAACGAGAGCACTGGTGGCCCGTGCCATCTTGGCTCACCCGAAAATGATTTTTCTCGATGAGCCGTTGGCAAATTTGGATGCCTGCTGTCAGGAACAATTGATGAACACGCTCCACGAATTGGCACACCGCAAGAACATCTGTGTGGTCATGGTGGATCACCATTTCGAGGCGTATGAAAAGTTTCTTTCAGCCCGATTTGTTTTCGAACGCTCGCACAACGAAGAAATTTGTTCCATCCGCTATGAACCCAAGGACGACACATGCTGCAGACCACCTTCATCGATCTGACTCTGTGGCAGAGCTTCTTCGAAGCCGATTTTGCCCGCATGGCACTGATCTGCACGGTGTTGGTGGGCGCCTTGTGCGGTTTGCTCAGCCCCACGATCGTCCTCAAGCAGCGCGCCTACGTGGGCGACACTCTGGCGCACTTGGTGTTTCCGGGGTTGGTGGCGGGGTACTTTGCGGCTGCCGAATTCCACCTGCCGCTGTGGGGTTCGCTTATGGTGGGTGCCGTCGTGACTGGCCTGATCGGAAATTTTGCGGTGGAAAAGCTGGAGCGGACGTTGCGTTTGCCGCCCGACAGCGCTGCGGTTCTCACGCTCACCGGCTTTTTCGCGGCTGGGGTGGTCGTGGTTTCGCGCTTGCGGGGCACTCGGTTGGACCTCGAAAAGTTCTTGTTCGGTGACGTTCTGAATTTGAATCCGGAAGATGCTTGGGTTTTGGCCATTGTGCTTTTGCTTGTTGGAGTTTGCCTGATCTGCCTCAGAAAGGACTGGGATGCATGGCTCTCTGACCCTGAGTTCGCCTCGCTGGTGGGATTCCGCGTTCGGCTCATTGAACGCCTGTTTCCGGTTTTGGTGACGGCTGCAGTGCTCACTGGTCTTGTTGCCGTCGGCGGATTGATGATTTCGGCGCTCATGGCGACCCCTGCTGCATTGTTGCCGCCAAAATCAGCAGTTTCTTGGCGTGCCTTTGCCTTCAGCCTCGTTCTTTCGCTCTTCGGGCTGTTTTTGGCCTTTGCCCTCGATTGGCCTGTGGGCAGCACGATTGTCTTGTCGGGCTTCATCCTTGTTTTGGTAAAAGCCATCGTGGTAAGCGTTCGCCAGCGCTCTTGAGCCGCCAGACTTCAGTTCTATCTTTGTTTCCCGGGAGCTTTGCCCTATGTCAGATGCAGTTTTTGAAATCAAGAAAAGCAAGTTTCTCGAACAGCGCGAACGCGGCAACCTCGCAGACAGCTACAATAAAACTCATACGGTCGAGCAGGCTCTGGTTCTGCCGGAGGGCACCAAGGACGTCGCAGTTGCGGGGCGCATCGTTGGTCTCCGCACCATGGGCAAAATTCTTTTCGCTCATATTTTCGACCACACGGGACGCATGCAGATCTGTGTGCGAAAGAGCGAAGAGGCACCTGAAATGTTTGAATCGTTCATTGCCGATGTGGCCGTGGGCGATTTTGTCGGTGTGACCGGAGAAATCTTCCGCACCAAGACCAACGAGCTCACCGTGAGGGTGGAATCCTACAGCTTGCTCAACAAGTGTCTGCGCACGTTGCCTGAGAAGTATCACGGCGTGGAGGATATCGAAACCCGCTACCGCCAGCGTTATCTCGACATCATCATGAATGAGGATTCGCGTCAGGTCTTCCGCAAGCGGGTTGAAATTGTGAAGTCGCTGCGCCGTTCTTTGGAAGACGCAGGGTACTTGGAAGTGGAAACCCCGGTCCTGCAAACCCAGCCTTCAGGGGCCTTGGCCCGCCCGTTCCACACGCACCACAATGCCCTTGATATTTCCTGCACCCTCCGAATTGCTCCTGAAACCTATCTGAAACGCTGTATTGGTGCTGGGTTCGATAAAGTTTACGAATTCGCCCGCTGCTTCCGCAACGAAGGAATTTCAGCCACGCATCTGCAGGATTTCAGCATGCTGGAGTTCTATGCCGCGTACTGGAATGCGGATGTCATGCGTCAGTTTGTGGCCGAAATGATCCACACGCTCATCCATCGTGTGTTTGGCGCTGCGCAAGTGAAGCTGCATGGTCATGAAGTCGATTTCGGTGGGCAATGGCCTGTTTATGATTACAGTGAGCTCATCCTTCAGGATTGCGGGATCGACATCCGTCTGGAATCGAGCAAGGAAAAATTGGTCGCCGCACTCAAAAAGAAAAACATCCATCTCGACGATCTCGATTCCATGAATTGGGCCAATACGGTCGATTCTCTCTATAAAAAGGTAACACGCCCGAAATTGATTCAACCGTGCTTCATCGAACGCTATCCGGCCGACATGGCGCCACTCGCCCGCCGCAATGCCCAAGATCCCCGCTACGTCGACATGTGGCAGTTTGTCGTGGCCGGTGTTGAAGTCGTGAAAGCCTATTCCGAGTTGGTTGACCCTCTCGACCAGCGCGAACGTTTTGAAGATCAAATGCGTGCGCGCGAGGCGGGTGACGAAGAAACCATGCCCATGGATGAGGATTATCTCACAGCCATGGAGCACGGCTTTCCTCCGATTGCCGGAGTCGGCATCGGCATCGATCGTCTGACCATGGTGTTGTGCGGCTGCGACAACATCAAAGATACGGTTTTGTTCCCTCTCATGCGCCCTGTGGTGCACCGTCCGGTTGAAACTCCGGAGTGAGAGCGGAATTCTTTCCGCGCAGCGACCCCGCAACTTGAACTGAACCGCCAGGGAGGCGTCGAATCGTGTCACATGCGCAGCATTCCCCAACGGATCGCCCACGACTTTTCGTTTTTGACGGCATGGCCCTTCTGTTCCGCTCGTTCTATGCGATGGGCCGCGCCGGATTGACATCTCCCGACGGCACGCCGACCGGAGCTATCTTTGGGTTCCTGAAAATCCTCCAGAAGGTCGTGCGCGAACAAAACCCTACGCATGTGGCTGTTACGTGGGACCGCAAGGAGAAAACCTTCCGGCATGAAAGCTATGAGGCCTACAAAGCCAACCGTTCCGAAACCCCTCCTGATCTTCTCGTTCAGGTTCCCATCATCAAAGAGCTCCTCGAGCGTTGTGAAATCCCGAGTTTTTCCTTGGCGGGTTTCGAAGGCGACGATGTGATTGGCACCATCGCCAGCAGATTTTCCACTCATGGTGATGTCTACATTGTATCTGCGGACAAAGATTTCATGCAGCTTGTGGGCGAGCATGTGAAGCTCTTTTCATTGAAGGCGGGCGACGATTACGAAGTCATGGGCCGCGAACACGTCATCGATTATTTCGGTGTTCCTCCTGAGCAGGTGTGTGAAGTTCTGGCCATCACGGGCGACAAAGTCGACAACGTCCCGGGGGTCAAGGGCATCGGCGAGAAGGGTGCGGCAAAGCTCATTCAGGATTTTGGTTCGCTGCAAAATATCTACGACAACATCGAGCGCGTCGCGAATGAGCGCTTGCGCGGACTGCTTGTGCAGAGCAAAGAGGCCGCTTTTCTTTCGCGCCACTTGGTAGAAATTCACACCCAAGTTCCGTTGGACGTGGATGAGTCTCGGATGCGCTACACATGGGATGATCTCAGTCACAACGCAAAGCTCAAGAACGAAATAGAAGCTCTGGGTATGATGTCTTTGCTGAAAGGCTTCATGCCGACGTCATCGGACAAGAGAGCCTCGGCGAAAGAAGCCGGTCCCTCACGCGCCAAGAAAAGCGCCAAACAAAATCCGGTGGACAGCCTCTTTGACGATGGCATACAGAAGGATGAACAAGAAGAGGCCCCTGTCCAGCAAACTGCAGTCCGGACGGCCGATTGGGGCAGGCGCGATTACACATGTGTCCTGTCTCGGACGCAGCTTGCCGAGCTCGTCGAGCGCATCGGTTCACCGCACACCAGCGCATTTGCCTTCGACACCGAAACCACTGGCCTTGACTTCATCGAACACAGGCCGATCGGGTGCAGTTTTTGTTTCGCAGAGGGAGAGGCTTATTATCTTCCTTTGTATGCAGCACATCTTTCAGGGCAGGGACTCGCCGATGGCTTCCCTGCTGCCGAGTTTTCAGTTGAAGAAGCGCTGACCGAATTGAAGAAAGCATTTGCACATCGCAGCGCTCGGCTTGTGGCCCACAATCTCAAATTCGATTGGCATCAGATGCTGAATATCGGGGTCGGTTTGGGGCAGGCCGCCATCGCAGACACAATGATCGCCGCATGGATTTTGAATCCTTCTGCCGGCGGCTTTGGCCTCGATGCGCAATCGCTCAAGGTTCTTCAACTGGAAAAGATCCCGACCTCCAAGCTGATTGGCAAGGAAGCGGGGCGCTCGTCCATGACGGAAGTCCCTCTGGCACAAATCACAGAATATGCCTGTGAAGATGTTGATGCCACATTGAGGCTTTGGAACGTCCTTCAGGTCGAATTGAATCAAGACGCCAAAGTGTCACATTTGTTTCATGCGGTGGAAATGCCTTTGATCAGGATTCTCGCCGAAATGGAGCGCACCGGTGTGCATATCGATGCGGAGTATCTGGCCGATCTGGCCGCCGAGGTGCAGGGCAAAATCAATGACATGCAGCGGCAAATTCATGCGCTGTCGGGCGAAGATTTCAACATCGCAAGTCCCAAGCAATTGGGCGTTGTCCTGTTCGAAAAACTCAAGGTGCATGAAACTGTTGGTTTCAAGGGCAAGCTCGCTCGCACGACGCTCGGATACAAAACCGATGCCAATGTGCTTGAGCAGTTCCAAAGTCATCCGGTGGTGGCGCTGGTGCAAGAGTTTCGCGAACTCTCGAAACTCCTTAATACGTATATTCTCGTTCTTCCTCAGCTCGTGAAGGAATCCACAGGGCGCATCCACACCAGTTTCAATCAAATCGGAACAGCCACGGGGCGCCTTTCGAGCAGTGACCCCAATCTTCAGAACATCCCTGTGCGCACCGAACTTGGAAAAAAAGTACGTCGGGCCTTCTGTGCGTCCAGTCCTGACAAAGTGATTTTGTCGATCGACTATTCACAGGTGGAACTGCGTGTCATGGCACATTTGGCTCATGACGAAAGCATGATTGCCGCATTCCGTTCGGGTGCGGACATCCACAGGCAGACAGCCGCAAAAATCTTGGGCAAAAAGCCTGAGGACGTGACGGCTGAAGAGCGCGGCAATGCGAAAACTATCAACTTCGGGATCATTTACGGGATGGGAGCGCAACGCCTGTCCCGTGAGCAGAAGATCCCGCTGTCTGAGGCAAAGTCGTTCATTGAGCGTTATTTTCTCAATTTTTCTGGCGTCTACAGGTACCTCGAGGAACAGCGGCAAACGGCTCGAATGAAGGGTGTTGTGCACACGTTCTTCGGCCGGCCTCGGCCGGTCGACCTGTCACGTGCGTTCAATCCGGCTGAGGTCAAGGCGCTCGAAAACATCGCCATCAATTCTCCCATCCAAGGGACGGCGGCCGACATCATGAAGATCGGCATGCTGCGCGCAGCAGAAGCTCTGAGGCAAAGCGGCCTCCACGGCCAGCTTCTTTTGCAGGTGCATGACGAATTGGTGTTGGAATGCCCACGCTCGGAGGTGGACGCCACTGCGAAGCTGCTGAAAAATGCTCTCGAAGGGGCGGTGGAATTTTCCATTCCGCTGGTGGCCGAGGTGGGTACCGGACAGAATTGGCTGGAGGCAAAATAGCAGATGAAGATTCTCGATGCACTCTCGACAGTCTTCAAGAAGGGCGTTGCCCGCAAAGCGGAAAGACAGCGTGCCATTGAAAACTCAACTGCGGGTACTGTGCAGAACTCTCAGGGCGGAGGAGGTTCTGCGGGCGGTGAGATGAGCATTGTGGCTCATATCTCAGAGCTGAGAAAGCATATTGTCCGTGCCTTGTACTGGTATTTGGCCTTCATGGTGATCGCATTTGTGAACATGAAAATGATCATCCGGTTTCTTCAGCTTCCGTACACTTGCTATAGTTATCTGATCTCTCAGGCCAATCAGGCCGGTGAAAGTCTGCAACAGGCACTCCAAAAATTTTCCGATTTCGTGAACTGGCCAAGCCACTGTCTGACAGCCGCAGCTGCCTCCTCGGCGACCGCTCAAAACCTGAAAACCATCGGCCTCATCGAGGTGATGTGGGTCAATATGAAAATGTGCCTGATTGCCGCCGGCGTTTTGGGACTTCCTTTCATATTGAGGGAACTCTGGCTTTTTGTTTCGCCTGCATTGTACGAGCGGGAACGCAAAATGGCTGTGGGCTTGGTGATTGCCAGTCTTGTTTTGTTTTACGTAGGCATTTTTTTTGGTTTCTTCGTCATCGTTCCGGCTTTTCTTTCTCAAACGCTGCAGTGGGCTGCTGAGTATGCCTCTGTCGAAATGACCTATGAAAATTATTTTGGTTCACTCACCACGCTCGTGATGATCTTTGGAGTGATTTTTCAAGTTCCTGTGGTGGTGACGCTGTTGGGGTTTGTTGGCCTTGTCAAATCGTCGCACATCACTGGCAACCGCAAGATTATCTTCTTGGCGTCGTTCATCCTCGGTGCCATCATCAGCCCACCCGATGTTTTCAGTCAGGTGCTCGTGTCCGTGCCCCTCTACCTGATGTGTGAAATTTCGGTGTTTGCTTTGCGGGCTATTGAGCGTTCACGCGCCGTGGCTGCGGTCCAGAGTGAGTCTAGCCCACCAGCGGACACGCCGTGACAGCGGTCCCAAGCGATTGGCATTTGCGCTCATAGGCAATGAGATCGTTTTTGTCCTCGGGTGAGAGGAGTTCAACGTCAATCAGATCCCAGTCGTAGCCGACGTACACGACATTTTCGAATGTGTGAGTGTTTGTTTCTGCGCTGCCGTCCGCACGGGGCACCACGATTGCGACATTTTCAATGCGCACACCGCCTTTGCCGGCCAGATAAACTCCGGGCTCGACGCTCACAAGCGCATTTTCGGTGAACGTGTACTGTGAGGCTGGCGAGAGCCGAATTCCATTCTCGTGCACGTGTATGCCAATTCCGTGCCCCGTCCCATGCGCGTAGTCGTAACCTTTGCTCTGTAGCGGTGAGCGTGCAAGCGCATCGACGTCGCGGCAAGGTGTGCTGAGGGCAAATGTGGCCCGTAATCCTGCGAGGCAAGCTTTGAGTGTGAGCGTGTAGATTTCTTTTTGCCAAGGCTGTGCAGAGGAAGAGCCCTTGGCAAACAATGCCACCCGCGTGCAGTCGGTGGCGAAACCTTCCTTGTAGTAGGCTCCACTGTCGAGCAGCAGAAGATCGCCCTGAGCGGCTTTTTTTTCAGGATTCGGCTGTGAATAGTGAATGACCGCCCCATTCTCTGCGAAGCCGGAGATGGTTTTGAAACTGAGTTCCAGCGCGCCTTCCTGCAGATACTCGGTCGCAATCCGTTGCGCGAGATCGGTTTCGCTCAGAGGTTGGTCTTGCTTTGCGCATTCTTTTGCCCAGCGCAGGGTTTTGGCAATGGCACGGCTGCTGCGCAGGAAGCTTTGACGGACAGAATGGAGCTCTTCAGGGGTCTTGGCCACCCGCATGACTTCCACGAGGTGAGCACTGCCGTCACATTCGGAGGCAGGAAAAAGACGCTGCAAAGCACGCGGCAGTGCTGCGTTCATGGCCCGCGCACTGAAGTAGATCTTTTCGATGCCACCATTGCCGTTCATTTCATTCAAGCGCTTCAAGGTTTTGAAGGCTTCGTCCAAAGAACCGCGTGTCACTGTGACTTCGCTCGCATCATCAGAAACATAGGGGCAGTCTTTGGATTCTTCCGGCAAGTGAAGAACACAGAGTTCGGGCGTGACAAAGGCATAGCCCAACAGCGATGAGAGTTGGGGCATGTGGTAAGCGCGTGCATTGAGAAGCCACGCCACATCATCGCTCGAGCAAAGGGCGTAAACGTAATTTTTGCCGGCGGATTTTTCTTTCAGAAAAGCGCGCAGTGCTGCGAGATTCTTGCTCAAGCTGCGGCCGGTGACGCTTTCAGGGAGAGTTTCAATCGGGCGATCGGTTTTCCAGCCCTGCAATTGCAAAGCGGCGTTGATTTCTCCGAGTTCAAAACCAGTGACTTTAATTTTTTCCTGTTCAGCCCATGCCAGTACTCCCGTCCAACGCAACCAGCCCACCCGCTGTGCATCCAGACCCAAGTGCGTGCCGGCGGGAAATGAACTGCGCATCCAGCTCAGGAGAGCTTCGTCGATGCCCGTTGAAAGCTGCAACTTGTGGACAGCTACGAGTTCAGGGGATGTTTCTTGGTCGGCCTGCAGGTGGTACCTGCCGTCGACGAAAAGTTGGAATTGCGCTTTTTGGCCCATGCGGTCGGCAAGCGTACGCGTGAGGAAAATTCCGTCGCCCGTGGAGCCTGAGAATGACGAAAGATGAAAGCGCTGGTTGGATGCGAGTGGTGTGTACTCACTCAGGAAGGCGTCTTGTGCGGTGATCAGGACGGCATCGAGCTGTTGCCCTCGACACCACGCCTCGAGTCGATCTTGCATGGTGTGCGGGTCGGCTTTCACAACGGCTGTTTTGTTGTGAGATTTGGGCAGTTCTTTCGCAATTTGCATCTGATTCACCTCGTCGCTGTGCGGTGCCTTCCCTTGACGCTCTACCGGAATCCCATTAGGTTGAGCCCGATTTTCGACTTTATTTTTTGCGGAGGCTCCGTGTCTATGTTTTCAGCTCGCAAAGTTGCTCTTCTTGCCGTTGTCGCCGCTCAAGCGAATGCTTTCGCTGACGGAGAAAAGTCCGACAAAGAATTGCAAAAATCTGTCGTACCATATGGTCTTATTCAAGCCTACTCCAACTTGGCCGATTCTCAGGCACCCGGAACTCCCGATTTCCAGCTGGCCAACGTCCGTTTTGGTCTGAAAGTGAACGAAGGCATCACCCGCGCACAGCTTGAAACTCAAATGTTCGGCAACGTGGGTCCTGCTATTTCGGCCACGAACGGCATCAATGGTGTTGGCATCCGTCGTGCGGATGTGGGTCTTGTTCTGCCTTCCAACACATCGGTGTCGTTGGGCCGCACGCGCATGGGCGGAGCGGATGCGTGGGGTATGGACGCCACAACTACGGTCGATCAGTTCAGCTGGATCGACGGTGCTGCCGTGTCTCAAAAAGTCTCTTTGGGCGGCAAAGACGAACTCAGCCTCTCGCTGGGCTTGGGCAACTCGATGGGCTTCCCCGGCGGCAAAGACTCCCGCGTTTTCGATAAAACTTTGAAAACCGATCGCGGCGTGATTCTCGGTTCGCGGCTCAGCGTCCAAGGTGTTGTTGCGGCGGCCTACTTCGGCATGGAAAAGAATCAAGTCCAGCAAGAGACTGCGGCAGCTGAGCCTGTTGTCGGTGAGGACGGCCAAGCGTACACAGATACCGCCGGCAAACCTCTCTTTGTGAAGACTTCAAAGAAAGTGACCGCGCGCGATGTGTCTCACTTCGAAGGTTCTCTGGGCTACAACAAAGACAACTATGCTTTCGGCGGTTGGTACCAGTCTGTTGTGCGTTCGAATTTGAATGTTGTTTCTTCCGTTTCGAACGGCAAGTTCTCGACCACGCCTGCCACCGCGGATGATGCCAAGTTTGGCGTGAAGACAAGTTCTATTCCCAAGACAGTCGCCACAACGGTGGGCTTTGGCTTCAACGGCGACTCCCAGCTCTTTGGCGTCGGCAATCTCATGCAAAAGGGCGACCTCGTCACCTACGGTTTCTCTATGTCCCAGACGGCCACACGCGACGCCACCAAAGATGATGCTGAAGAAAGCAAACAGGACCAAACTCAGGTCGTCGTGGGTGCGGGCTACGCTGCTGGCGGCTTCCAATTGGAACTGGGCCATGAGTACTCCATGGCGGGTGAAAAGGTCTTCACCGACAAAGATGGAACTTCCAATATGAAGAATGCATCGCGCACCTACTTGGTTGGAATTTATTCCTTCTGAGATGCGCCACGCACTTGAATACAAAGTCTCACTTCCTGTGAAGGCAGAGTCGGCTTATGCATGGCATGAGCATCACTCTGCCTTCAATCGTTTGAGCCCCGCGTGGGAATCACAGGTCATGCTGTCCACCGACGGCATCACCGAAGGCGGTCGAGCCGTAATTGCTATGGCAGCCCCGTGGGGCAGGATGTTCTGGCATGCCGAGCATTTCGACGTGCGCAAGGGGATTTCCTTTTCCGACCGGCAACTCAAAGGTCCCTTCCAATTTTGGGAGCACACCCACGCATTCGCGAGTGTGTCTGCTGAATCTTCAATCCTCATGGATCGGATTCAGTATGAACTTCCTTTTTCACCTCTTTCTGATCTGTTTGCGGGCGGCTGGATCCGCCGTCGCCTCGCGTCGATGTTTGCCTACCGGCACAGGGTGCTTGCAAACGATTTGGCATTTTGGAAACAGCATCCGGAGAAAAGAATGAAGCGTGTGCTGGTGACAGGCAGCAGTGGATTGATTGGGCGTGAAGTGGCCGCCTTTCTGGCGCAAGGCGGCTATGACGTCATTGGACTCAGTCGTTCCCCCTCGCGACAAGGCAATGTTGTTCAGTGGGATCTCACAACTGAAGACCCCAAGGATGCACGGCTTTTGCTGGACGGCAGGCCTCTCGACGCGGTGATTCATTTGGCAGGCGAAGGGATTGCTGAAAAAAGGTGGACGCGGCAGCAGAAAGACAATCTGAAGCGTTCGCGGGTCGAGGCCACACACAATCTCATTCAGGGGCTGAAGCGTTTGGGCCTCGAGCCGCGCGTTTTAATTTCGGCTTCAGGGGTGGGCTTTTACGGTGACAGAGGCGATCAGGAATTGACGGAAAATATGCCGCAGGGACGCGGCTTTTTGGCTGAACTTGCTGAGGCATGGGAGAGCGCGGCGCGGGTTGCCGCAACTGTGTTCTCAGCGCGTTGCGTGCAGTTGCGGATGGGGGCTGTCTTGACCGCCCGCGGCGGTGCACTGCAAAGGATGCTTCTTCCTTTCCGTGCAGGATTGGGTGGTGCGTTGGGGAGCGGTCAGCAGTGGATGAGCTGGGTTGCGTTGGATGATGTTCTTTACGCGATTGCATTTGCACTCGAGAAGGAATCCTTGCAGGGACCGGTGAATCTGGTGTCCCCGCAGGTTGTCACCAACAAAGAATTCACGCGCACACTGGCGCAGGTCCTCAGTCGTCCCGCAGTCGTTCCCGTTCCCGCATTTGCTTTGCGTCTCGCTCTGGGTGAAATGGCAGATGAGCTTCTGTTGAACAGCCAGCGCGCCCGACCTGCGGCACTTCTTCAAGCCGGTTTTGAGTTCCGGTATCCGGAGTTGAGTGCTGCCTTGTCGCATACGTTGGGGCAGGGCTGAGCGGCACTGCTGCAGTGCCGTCGGTTTTAAAACCAGAGTTCAATTCCCGATTGCATCGTGCTCAGGGTGTTCTTGAAACTGCCGTCGAGTTGTTTTTTGAAGTCGAGATCGTAACGGCCGTAAGTAAATGATGTGTAGATTTGAGGCGAGCCGAGCACATTTCCACTCAAAGCATAACGGATGATGGGAGTGACAAGCAGGGCATTGCTTTGTGTCTTGTCGATTTTTTTGTCGCGGAAAGAATAGTTCATATCCAGCGCAAGGTGAAACGCCGAAGTCACGTAGAGCACCGGTTGAAGTCCGAGTGCAACCGTTCTCTGGCTTTTGGTTTTAGCATCTGAAGCAAGAACAGACCCGTCATCTGCGACTTTGAACACCGTTTGTTCTTTTTTGAACACCGTTTGTTCCACAGCTACGGCCGATAAGGCGCTCCAGCCATTGAAGTTGAAGATGCTGGAATCTTGTAGAAAGTAGATGGTGTCGAAGCCACGAATGTCCCCGCGCAAGGAGGCTTCACTCAGCTCGGGCGGTCTGAGATTGATGCCCATAGTGGTGTTGCCGATGTTCCCCGATTCCGGATTCTCGCGCGACATCACGGTGCCGAACATGAATTCCTGTGAACCGCGCATAGACTGTCTTTTTCCGCCGGTGGTGCTGTCCGAGTGAGCGGCACCATGGATGATGATCTTGCCCATGGGCATGACGGTGTAGTTCATCTCCAGTGGGAATTCTTTGCGGTAAACGAACGAGGCGTCCTTGGTGTCCACCAACACGGGCGGAATTTTCTTGGCGGCACGTTCCTCTTCCGAAATTCCTTCAATCACACCGACGCGCTTGGATTTGCTGTAGCCCATAGAGAAAAAGGAATTGTCGGTTTCCAGACCAACACCCAAGGCTTTGGTGTCAAACGGATTTCCAGATTCAAACAAGCGCAGGTCTTCGAATTCAATTTGCCGTGAGCCTGCCCACAGACGCATATCGCTGCTTGTGGGAAAGACCGCGTAGAGGTCGCGCATGCGGAACGTGTTGCTTGCGTTCAGTGCGCTCGAAGCATTCTCGGATGAGGATTTTGCAACGATGGCCGTGCTGTGGGCGGGGGCCTCTTTCGTGTCTATTCCGAAGACGACTTTCACTTCGCTCGGAAATGATTTGCTCATTTGGAGCTTCAGATAATTGGGGTCCTTGGCATGGCGGGATGTTTTGAGGCGCGGTGCACCCTGAGCATCGGGAGCTTCCAGTGTCAGTTTTTCAAAGAAGTTGTAGACCGGATTGCCACTGGTGCCATTGGCAGCCTCACTCCATGCAAAGGGCGAGGCTGTATTGAAACCGGCGCGCCAATAGCCTTTGAATTCGAAACTTTCTGCGGGCGGGCGGGATTCCTCTTTATCAACGCTGACGCCCGTTTGAGGCAGGACGGGAGTTTCATCCCCGAACGCGGAAGCGCCCGAGACAGCGGCGAGCACCAGCAACGCTTGGCGCACAACTTTCGTTTTTTTACATGTCAATCGTTTTTCGACCACCCTCAGACCTTCTTCACTCTGTTGAATCAGAACCAGATTTCAAAACCGGTCTGGGTTGTGACCAGAGTGGTTTTGAAAGAGCCATCCGGTTGTCGTTTCGTTTCAGCATCGTAGCGGCCATAGGAAAATGAAGTGTAAATTTGCGGCGTACCGATTGCCGATTTGTTCATGGCATACCGGAGGATGGGGGTCATGATCAGAGCATTTGCATCGATGTTCGAGAGTTTCTTAGTCCGAATGGCATAGTTCAGGTCAAATGCCGCGTGCACCTGATCGCTGATGTAGTACACAGGCTGGACTCCAAAAGACAAACGTGTGTTGCTCTTGGTTTTGTTGTCTCCATCTTGAACAATCGTCGAGTTTTGCAGCTTCCAGAGCTGACGCGGTGAATTGTAAATGTCATGTTCAAGCCAAATGGCCGACAACAACGACCAGCGGCTGAAGTCGACGTTGGCTGTGTCTGCCAGGATGAACGTTGTGTCGTAATTTTTGTTGTCGCCGCGCAGCGCCGCGTTGCGTGCACTGGCATTGTCTGCGTTGGTTTGTTTGGCCTGCGTTTTGGTTGCGTCATCGCCGCGGTTTTCATCCTGATCCGTGCGGCCGATCAGTCCGGAGGGAGTTTCGCGCACGGCCAGCACAGTGTGACCCCAATAGCCGGGGCGTCCGGAACGGGTGATGACAGCACCCATGGTGAGTTCCGCAGAGCCTTCAATTTCCTTGCGTCGGATGGCGCTGACGGTGTCTGCAGGCGCGCCGGCATGGTTGACCAACTTCACCATCGGCTTGACTTGGAAGGAACGCCACGGTCGCAGTTCCATGCGCCCGAGGAAGGTGACATCCTTCGTTCCCACGGTGGAATTCTGTTGAGTGCTGGTGATGGGTTGGCCATTGGCACCCGTCACGACAGCCGTGCGCGCTGCTTTGTTGTAGCTCAATGCAGCTTCGAAGCGGGGAGCTTCGATACCCACGCCAAAGGCATTGAGGTCGAACGGATTGCCTCCGTCGAACAGGCGCAGATCTTCAAATTCCATCATCCGCGAGCCTGCCCACAGTCGCGTGTTTTCGGCAGTCAGCGGCACACCGAGGTAGAGATCCCGAACTCGCAGATTGACGGAGTTCTTCACCGCGGCTTCAGCTGATGTGTCGGCCTGATCGTGGAAGAACGGACCAAAGCTGTCCAATCCGAATTTGGCGTCCACTCCGTTCGAAAAGCGCTGCGAAAGGCGGAGTTGAAAATAAGAAGGACTCCGCGCATGCCGCGTTGTTTTTATGTTGGGAAGGTCCTGTACGTCGGACGCCTCACCGGTGAGACCCTGCAGGGTGTCGACGAAATCTTTCCAGCTCACTTTACGCGTGACGAGCTCTTGGGCTGTCACGGCGGAGGCCGTGTTGTAGCCCGCCCGCCAGTAGCCGCCAAATTCGAAACCCTCGTTTGCCTGCCCGACAGAAGGCAAGAGCAAGGAGAAAAGAGCTGTTGCGGGCCCTGCAAAAGCAGGGGTGGTTTTACAAACCAAACGGGTCATAGTCTCTCCGCGTGGTACAAATTCCGGATATTTCAGGCCGTTGATACCAGTAGGTTAACATGCGGGATCTTCCCCACAAAGAGGCGGACCCCCAAAAAACTGTGTCTTGACCCACGGTTTCTGACGATTATGTTGGGAGAAGGCTATGAACGGGCCCAAACGGGGCCATGCTCAATCAAGAGGGGTCATCCATGATCGCCAAAATTCAGGACATCATCGAAAGCAAGGTCCGCCCGGCTCTGCAGGCCGACGGCGGTGACATCGAACTCATCGATGTCGAAGACGGAATCGTCAAGGTCCGCTTGGTCGGTGCCTGCGCACATTGTCCGTCAAGTGCACTGACACTCTACGAGGGTGTTGAAAAGATGCTCATGGATCTCGTTCCCGAGGTCAAAGGCATCGAGCAGGTGTTTTGAGATGTCAGAACAACTTTTGCTTTCCTTGCGTGGCTTGCAGTCAGATTTGCCGGAAGATGTGCGCGGCAAGTGCGGTGGTTTTGCGTGGTCGGAACGGGTCCATGCAGTGGCCGTTGAAGATCAGCACATCACAGTCCGTTTTTACAGTGACGGACTCGACCTCCAAGCGAAAATTGCGGTCGAGAATTTTCTCCGCACTGCGGCACAGCCGCTGTTGCCCTCTGCTAAAGAATTGAAAGTCTACATGGAGCGGCGGGACAAATCCGCAACACCTCCTCCGCGCAACAATGCGTCCACGTCAGCAGCCGGACCTGCGGCTGC
>JBEGJP010000170.1:0-9985 GCA_041184525.1 Pseudomonadota bacterium
TCTTCAAATCACAGTCTTTGGTGAGACTCTCACGCTGGATTGGCCTGATGACAGCCGTGCTCGGCTGGATTGGGCAGGGCAAGGAAACGAGGCCGATGCATTCCTCAAGGCACCTATGGCAGGCAAGGTTCTTGAGGTTCGTGTCGCAGATGGCGATAACGTCCAAGAGGGAGATCTGCTCTTTGTTCTCGAATCGATGAAGATGCAGCTCGAACTGAGAGCTCCACGATCGGGCATTGTCAGGGGAGTTCGGGTTCAGGCCGGAGTCACACTTGCAGGTCCGGACGTTTTGGCAGAAATCAGAAATGAAGTTTGATGTGACCGAATGAAAGTCACGGGAGTCGACCATGAAACATGATTTTTCCGCGGAAATGAAGGAACTCACGGAAACTGTCCGTGCGTTTGCTGCAAAGGAACTCGCCCCCCATGCGGACGAACTCGATCGCGAGGAACGTTTGGCTCCCGGGATTTTCAAAAAGCTAGGTGAGCTGGGAATTCTCGGTATCACTATTCCCGAGGAGTACGGCGGCGCACATTTGGGTGCCAAGGCGATGGTCTCGGTGATGGAAGAGCTCAGTTATGCTGAGCCGGGCACCTGCTTGTCCTATTTGGCGCACAGCCTTCTCTTTGTTCACAACCTCGCCCAGAACGGCTCCAAAGAACAGTGTGAACGTTATTTGCCGCGCTGTGTCACCGGCGAGCTGGTCTCCGGCATGGCCATGACGGAACCCGGAGCCGGTTCAGATGCGGTCGGGATGGCCACACGTGCCGTGCGCGAAGGCGATCACTACGTCATCAACGGGACCAAGATGTTCATTACGAATGGTCCTATCGGTGACGTTTTCCTCGTCTATGCGCGCACCGGCGAGGGGCGTCAGGACCTGACCACCTTCATCGTCGAAAGTGGTTTCCCCGGCTTCACCGTCAGTAAAAAACTTTCGAAAATGGGCATGCGTTCGAGTCCGACGGGAGAGCTGGTGTTCCGCAACTGTCGGGTTCCCGTTCAGAATAGGGTGGGTGAAGAAGGCTCCACTGTGAAGCATATGATGAAGAATCTGGACATCGAGCGCGTCGGGCTTGCGGCCATGAGCTTGGGCATTGCGCGCGCCTGTTTGGATCACTCCTTGAAATATTCACAAGAGCGGAGCCAATTCGGCGAGTCCATCGTGAATTTCCAATCGGTCAGCGACAAGATAGCCAATATGTACATTGGCTACAGAGCAGCACGCGCGCTGGTCTATGAGGCTGCGCATGTGGTGGACGAAGGCCGTCGCGCCAATCAAGAGGCGGCGGCTGCGAAAGTCTTTGCTTCGGAGATGGCCACTCAAGTGGCCCTCGATGCGATTCAGGTCCTCGGCGGCTACGGCTACATCCGTGAGTTTCCCGTAGAGCGCCTCATGCGCGATGCCAAGCTTTTGGAAATTGGCGGCGGGACAAGCGAAATTCTTCGCAGCATCATCATCAAAGAGTTTGTCCGCAAAACCCGCTGAGTGTCGTTTTTTTAGAGTGTCTAAAGCATCGACACCCCAAGGCAGCCTGCACAGGCTGCTTTTTTTCTTTATGTTTTAGCATCTTTCCTCAGCGTCCTGCCCTTGGCCCTGATTGTGCTTCTCTCTCCGGTACATGCGGAATTTCAGGCACTCGTGGGGATACAAAGATGAAAACACATCTGCGCAATCTGAAAAGTGATCTGATGGCACTCTTGCTCTTGGGAGCAGGGATGGGTTTGCCTTCCTGTGGTCTCAAAACAACGGAAAGCGCCAAACAGTCGTGGACTGACGGCTTTCGTCAAGAGCGCATTCGTTATTCAAAATCGGAAAGCGGTCAGGTGCTGCCGGAGCGTGTGGCACGTTTTTTGGCTGACGCCCACGTCTTTGGAACGGGAGTGCGTACCTATAGTTTGGGAAGTTATCAAAAAACAGTCACCGACTGCAGTGGATTCATAGGTCAAGCTCATCGTTTATCTGGTTATGGCGTGTTGACGTTTCAGTTCGATTACGACCCTCTGAATTTCACGTCATGCACGGGTGGATTGAAGCCGGGTGACGCAGTTCTGCTCGCTTATCCGGGGCGCCAGCCGGATCACTGGGTTCTTATGGCAGATGTGAAGTCACCCCAAGGAAAATTCAATTCAGCAGGAAATGTCATTATGGATGTGTCGTCGGACTATGTGGATGGGAGGCCTTATTACAAAGGTGAACTCGGCCGGCGGCGAAATTTGATGGCACGGCAAGTGTATGCCTGCCGCAGACACCGCGCCTTCGCTCGCGATTGGAAAGAGCTCGAACGGCAGCTGCAGGAAGACGCGCGCGCAGCGGCCGAAAAAGAGAAGACAGGCACTGAGCAGAGTGTGTGTCCGACTCCTGCCGGACATCTCGAAACCACAACGGCTGCCCCCACTCAGGGGTCCGGCTGCAGCGTTCCGTCGGTTGGTGGACAGCCGTTTTTGAGTCCAACCGGGACACCCACGCCATCCGCACCGTCCACCCCGTCCGCTCCGCGAGGGACAATGCAAGTGTTCTAGCCGCATTCCTTCTGACACATGATTTTGCCGCGCGTTGCCGAGGCGGATGCCACCTGTTACCATACGATAGTCCCCACGAACACAGGGGGCGAACAGGTGTGCCGTGCAAGATACTGCCCGCAATATTGTCATCAAGGAATTGCCTCCCTCGCGGGAGCGGCTTCCGCTTTTTATTGTGGGAGATGTGCACGGTTGTGCACGTGAACTTGCTGACCTCATTCAGAAGGCGCGGCAACGCGTCGCGCAGTTTCAGCTGGTTCTTGTCGGCGACCTCTTCACAAAAGGTCCTGATCCCGTCGGTGTGTTCGATCTGATTCATGAACACAATGCGATTTGTATCAAAGGGAACCACGATTGGGCTCTGTGGGCCGCGATGGTCCAAGCACAGCGTCGGGGTTTGCAATCATTGCCCGAGCACACGCGGCAAACTTTGCATCTGGTGCGGCATCACAAGCGGGCGCTTTTTGATTTCGTCAATGGACTCCCTCATGCGTTCAGAACAACAGTCCACCCGACGCGGGAAAGACGAGGCTGGGAAAAAGAATATCCCATGCTTGTTGTGCATGCGGGCATCGACCCTTTAGTTGGGGTGGCTGCGACGCCGGAGCGCATGCTTCTGACGGCACGCTACGTCCGCTGGGACGATCCGGAGAAACGCGCTCGCCTGTTGCTTGTCCCTTCCGGATATCGCGCGGAGATGCTGGCTGAAGCAGAACAGAAGCAATTGGGACGCCCGCAGCCGAAAGGAACTGCACCTGAACTTCCGGTTCCACAGGTCAGTCCGAAGCAAAAAAATGATGTGTCCGACAAGTTCCGCTGGCATGAGCTGCATTCCGGTCCGGAGCTGATTGTTTTTGGGCATGATGCAAAACAAGGGCTGTTCAGGAAAACGTTGTCATCGGGCCGGCCCATCTGCGTCGGGCTGGACACGGGCTGTACATACGGCCGTCAGCTGACGGGTTATTTTCCTGAAATGGATGATGCGATTCAGGTGGATGCGCATCGTACGTACTTTGATCTCGCGAAGAATGTGATAGTTCTGAAGGGGTCATCACCCCGGATCGCTGTCTGATTTCTTCACGAGAGAATCCGTATGAAAAACAACTCGACCTCAGTTTCTTTTCCCACGGACGAATCGCTCGAACACCTTTTTCTAGGCAAAGAGCAGTTTCTCAATCTTTTGCTGCGCCAGTGTGTTCGGACAGAGCAGGTCATCGCGCGAGCTTACGCGGAAGGAACTTGGAATCAGTACTCGGGGCGAGATTTTCTCTCTCATTTGGGCCGAGCCAGTCGCAATTGGCAAAAGGCTCTGGAAGGCTTGAAGCCATTTGAGACCAAGGAGCATTCACCTTCCGACCAAGCGCGCGGGCCTGCCGTCCTTTTTATGACCCGAAATAGTTACACTGCGTTTGTGGCATCGCTGTCTGCTGTGTTGTCCGGATACGACGTGATGTTTATGCCTCTGCACGCATCGTTGACGGATGTGCGGTGGTGTTTGGAATATTTCGGATGCGTGGCATTGGCGACCGACATTCATGGTTATGCGCATGAAATTCGCGATGTCGGCGTTGCGGTCTTTGATCTGTCCACCCAACATTGGCCTGCTCGGGCGCAAGAACCCGAGCCGGTCGCACTGACTTTGTTCCGTTGGTTCAAAACAGCACCGGAGTTGAGGGAGGCAAAAAGGCAAACCAATGCTTTACCGGAGCTCGCCGGACCGAGTCCGCGCAGACTGGGGTGCTTTGATTTCATCTCTTTCGGCCATGACGGTTTCCAGAAGCCCGAAGCCTTGTCGTTGGATGCTATGGTGGTCACATCCAATCACCTGCTTCTGCATCTCAACACCCCTTCTGAACTGTTCTGGAAGACGCTGGAAGTTTTACCGCTGGCCAATCCGTTTTCTCATTTGTCCCGATTTTGTGCCTTGTTGAAAAATGGTGTGATTGGTTTTCCGCAGTTGGGCGGGGAATTCGAGGGTCACCTGAGAATTTTGCGCCCCACCGTGATTTTCGTGAGTCCGGCTGAACTGGAAAAGATTGCCAAACATATCGATGAGCAACGTTCTCTCCCTGGTTTCAGTCCGCGCTTGGCTGCCGGTTCGAGCTTGGAAAAGGTGCGCGGCTATTTGAAAACAGGCCGTGCTCTTAAATTGCCGGAGAGCGTCTTTGATGCGGCCTCGCGTGTTCTTCTCTGGGCCAGCCGCAATGCAGTCGGACAGGATTTTGTTCGCCACACACTCGCTGATTTGAGGGTGTTGGTGCACGGGTTGGCACCGGCGCGGGAAGTTCATGTCGAAACTCTGGGACAGATGGGTGTGCCTGTTGTGGAAACATATGGAGTGACGGCGGCGGCGGGCCTTCTTTCTGCCAATACTTACGAAGCTCCCCACCTCAATCTGATCGGCAATCCGGTGTCGCATGTTTCATTTCGGCTGGGGCAGAATTCCTCTTTGGAATACCGCTTGAATCATCCTGCCTTTGCGTCTGCGGGACATTGGCAGGACACAGGTGATGTGGCGCAGATGACACCTTTTGGTTTTAAAATCACAGGACGTCGTCGGCATCTGTTTGTGACGGCGGGAGGAGTGACCATTTCGCCATTGCGTTTGGAGCAGCTTCTGCGTGAGTCGTCTGAAATCCAAGATGTCTGCATTGTGGGTGATAAGATGCCTTTCCTTTCGGCATTGGTCGTACTCTCGGCTGATGCACAGGCGGAATTTCGCATGCAGCCGGACAAAATTCGCGAGTTGGTCCAGCAACGCATCGGAAGTGTCAATGAAACTCTCCCTCGTCATGCAACAATCAAGAAATTTTTGGTACTTGATAAACCCTTTCAGGAATCACTGGGCGAGAAGTTGCCTACGGGCAGTTTGAATCGGCTCAAGATCAACGAAACACGAAAAGCGGACATAGAAGCGCTGTACCAGACGCTCGTGCAATGAAATTTTGCGGGCGTGGTGTTTCTGTCGCTGTTTCCTTATCGGTTTGACCTCTGTAATTTTCATGGTTTACTCTGATGTCAAGCGAACGCGAAGTCACGCGGGCCAAGATGGTGGCTGCAGTGCCGGAGTTGTTTCGTACTGCTGGAGGAGCCATGCAACAGACTCACAAGATCTACGACATCGTCCGCGATGCTTACAGCCCGACTCATTACAACGAACTCAACTGGCAAGGCGGCTTTGCGGACTATCTTGAGTTGGTGGAAAAGAATCCGAAGATCTGTCGCACAGCGTTCAATCGTGTGCATGACATGATCATGCATTTTGGCACCTATGAGTATGTCGAGCATAAAAAGAAACTCGTGCACTACAAGTTTTTCGACGATCCGCTGAACAACGGCAAAGATGCTGTCTTTGGGTTGGATGTTCATCTGGTCAAGTTGGTCAATTTCTTCAAGGCAGCGAGCCTTCGCTACGGACCTGAGAAGCGCGTTCTTTTGCTGCACGGACCCGTGGGTTCGGCGAAATCAACAATTGCGCGTCTTCTGAAGAAAGGGATGGAGTGGTATTCCTACCAACCCGATGGTGCCCTCTACACTTACGACTGGGTTGGTCTCAAAGAGCGTCTCAACATGGATGACACCATGGCGTGTCCGATGCACGAAGAACCGCTGCGCCTGATTCCTGAAGAAGCGCGGGGCAAAGTGCTCAGCTATCTCAACAAAGGCAAAACCTTTGATCAGAAGATCTTCGTGGAAGGCAATATCGATCCGGCATGCCGCTTCGTGTTCAACGAACTGATGAAACAGTACGGCGGCGATTGGGAACGCGTTGTGAAGAACCACATCCGCGTGCGCCGTTTGTTGTTGTCTGAAAAAGATCGCGTGGGCATCGGTACTTTCCAGCCGAAAGATGAAAAGAATCAGGACTCCACCGAGCTCACAGGCGATCTCAACTACCGCAAGATTGCCGAGTACGGTTCCGACTCTGATCCGCGTGCGTTCAACTTCGACGGTGAGTTCAACATTGCAAACCGCGGTATGGTTGAGTTTGTGGAAATGCTCAAGCTCGACGTCGCGTTCCTTTACGACTTGCTGGGTGCTTCTCAGGAACATCGCATCAAGCCGAAGAAATTTGCGCAAACGGACATTGATGAAGTGATCATCGGCCACACCAACGAGCCCGAGTACCGCAAGCTTCAGAACAATGAATTCATGGAAGCGCTCCGCGACCGTACCGTGAAAATCGATGTGCCCTACATCACGAAACTGAAGGAAGAGACCAAAATCTATCGCAAGGATTTCAATCCCGAGAGCGTTCCGCACATCCACATTGCACCGCACACCATTGAAACCGCCGCAATGTGGGCGATTTTAACCCGTCTTGAGGAACCCAAAAAGGCGAATCTGACGGTCATGCAGAAGCTCAAACTCTATGATGGCAAAACCCTCCCCGGTTACACCGAGGACAACATCAAGGAGTTGCGTAAGGAGGCCATGCGCGAAGGTCTGGACGGGATTTCTCCGCGCTACATTCAGGATAAAATTTCGAACTCTCTTGTCGACGATCGCGGCAACGGCTGCATCAATCCTTTCATTGTTCTCAATGAGCTTGAAGGTGGTCTGAAGAACCATTCGCTCATTCGCGACGAAGAAACGAAGAAGCGCTACCGTGAACTTCTCGCGGTTGTGAAGCAAGAGTATGAAGATATCGTGAAGAATGAAGTTCAGCGTGCGATTTCTGCCGATGAAGAGGCGATTGCCAAGCTGTGCGGAAACTACATCGACAACGTCAAGGCCTACACGCAGAAAGAACGTGTGCGTAACAAGTACACAGGCCAAAGCGAGGAGCCCGATGAAAGGCTGATGCGCAGCATCGAAGAAAAGATTGATATCCCAGAAAGCCGCAAAGACGATTTCCGCCGCGAGATCATGAACTACATCGGTGCCTTGGCATTGGAAGGCAAGACGTTCGACTACAAAACCAACGAACGCCTGCACAAGGCTTTGGAATTGAAGTTGTTTGAAGATCAGAAGGACACCATCAAACTCACAAGCCTTGTGTCGAACGTGGTGGACAAAGAAACACAGGCGAAGATTGATGTCGTGAAAAACCGTCTCATCAAGAACTACGGCTACTGCGATATCTGCTCGAACGATGCTCTGCACTTCGTGGCGAGCATTTTTGCCCGTGGTGATGTGAAGCGTTCCTCGAACTGAAGAACGTGACTGCGCAGTGGGTTGAGAAAAAGAGCTGCGCTTGAGGAGAATCTCGGATGAAAATGGAAACCGATGTCAACCGCTTCCGCCGCATCGTACGCGGCCGGATCAAGGACAACCTCAAGCGCTTCATTTCCTCGGGCGAGCTCATTGGTCGCCAAGGCAATAAACAGGTGACCATCCCCTTGCCTCGGATCGATCTGCCCCGCTTTCAGTTTGGCGGGAATCAGCAGAAAGGCGTAGGGCAGGGTGAGGGACAAGCGGGTGATCCGCTGAACCAAGGCCAGCCGCAACCCGGGCAAGGCGAGGCGGGGCAGAACCCTGGCGACCATGGGTTGGAGGTGGATGTCTCGCTCGAAGAGCTCGCCGACATTTTGGGTGAAGAACTTCAGCTCCCGCGTATTGAAGACAAGGGTAAGAAGAACGTCAAGTCGCGTAAATTCCGCTATCACGGCGTTTTGAAAACGGGCCCTGAGGGGCTGCGCAATTTCAAACGCACTTACAAGGAAGCGCTGAAGCGGCAAATCGCTTCCGGCGACTACACGCCGCATGAACCCAAAGTGATTCCCATCAAAGAAGACAAGCGCTACCGGAGCTTCAAGATTGAAGAGAATCCCGAAGCGAGTGCGGTCATCATCTACATGATGGACGTTTCCGGTTCGATGGGTGATGAGCAGAAAGAAGTCGTGCGTCTGACTGCGTTTTGGTTGGACACATGGATGAAACGCAACTACGACAACATTGAAACACGATTCATCATCCACGACGCAGTCGCACGCGAGGTTGATGAGCAGACGTTCTATCACACCAAAGAAAGTGGCGGCACGCTCATATCCAGTGCCTACAAACTTTGTGAGAAAATAATCAAGGAAGATTATCCTGTCGATGAATGGAATATTTATCTCTTCCATTTCTCCGACGGCGACAACTGGAGCGGCAACGACACCAACGAGTGCATGGTGCTTCTCGATTCCATTCTGCTCCCCGTGACCAATCTGTTTTGCTACGGTCAGGTGGAAAGCCGCTATGGAAGCGGTCAGTTCCTTAAGGATCTCGAGAAGCATTTTGGCGAGGAACAAGAGAAGGTCGTCACCCACCAAATCAAAGACCGCGACGGCATTATGACTGCCCTCAAGGTTTTTCTCGGGAAAGGGAAATAACGATGGTGATGGATCCGCGTCTGACAAGCGAACTCACACCTGAGCTCAGAAATATTGTGATGGAAATTGAATCCCAGAGCAGAAATTTGGGACTCGATTTCTTCCCTGTGATTTTCGAAATGGTCGACTACCAGCAGATGAGCGAAATTGCGTCTTACGGTGGTTTCCCGACACGCTACCCGCACTGGCGTTTTGGCATGGAGTATGAACACCTCTCGAAGAGTTATGAATACGGGCTGAGCCTGATCTATGAAATGGTCATCAACAACGACCCCTGTTACGCGTATCTCTTGAAGAGCAATTCACTTGTCGACCAAAAGACGGTCATCGCGCACGTGTATGGCCACTGCGATTTTTTCAAGAACAACTACTGTTTTGCACACACCAACCGAAAAATGCTCGACGAGATGGCCAATCATGGCAGCCGCGTGCGCCGCTACATTGAAGAAGTCGGGCATGACGAAGTCGAGTCGTTCATCGACACGTGTCTGACGTTGGAGAACCTGATCGATCAGCACGCTCCGCACATCCGTCGCGAACCCAAAGCCTCGCGCGATGCGGAAGAACAACTCCCCCCCGAAAAGCGTCCTGTGCCCAAGCTGCCGACCCAAAGGAGCTACATGGAGGGGTACATCAACCCCGAGAGCTATTTGAAGGAGCAGAAAGAAAAGATCATCCTTGAGGCCGAGCGTGAGTAACGCTTTCCTGAGTCGCCGCGGAGTGACGTTCTTCAGTTCCTCATCGAAAATGCACCTTTGTCGACATGGCAGCGGGATGTGCTGTCGATTGTCCGCGAAGAGGCCTATTATTTTGCACCGCAAGGACAAACCAAGATCATGAACGAAGGTTGGGCTGTCTATTGGCACTCCAAACTCATGACCGAATTCGTTCTCAATGACTCTGAAGTCATTGACTACTGCGATCACTACGCCGGTGTCACAGCCACCTCGGGCATGCGCCTGAACCCCTACAAGGTGGGTGTGGAACTCATGCGTCATATTGAGAACCGCTGGAACAAAGGTCGCTACGGGTTGGACTACATGCTTTGTGACGATCCGGCACTTCGCAAGGCGTGGGACACCCGCACCAACCGCGGTCGCGAGAAATTATTCGAGGTGCGCAAGTACCACAACGACATCACGTT